>NZ_PPQR01000044.1 GCF_002902085.1 Staphylococcus simiae | reverse complement strand
CTCCATTATTTTTGAAAATGTAATGGAGTGGATAAGTGACTTAAATTGATGAAATTCGATTCAAAATTTATACATCAACCGATTTTGACAATGAGCCAATAAAACTCTGATGAGGTCATAGCATACGTGAACAATACATTCACTTGTTATGACAGTATTCATCAGAGTTTTTGTCATTATTTAAGTTCCCTCTCAAATTGGACTAATACATAATTATTCACTCATTATTTATCAGTTCTAAAAATAGAACGCCCTTATTTATTTAAAATTGTCTTTAATTGGTAAATAAAGCGTCGTCTTTCCGGAATGTTAAATACCGGATAAATGTGAAATTGGTAATGTCCAGGAATGAAATCATGGTCGATGCCTTTAGCGCTCAATAGTTGAGATAAATTCACCGCATCAGGGAATAAAATTTCTTTAGTACCGGCTGTTAAAGTCATGCGACCTAAACCATCTACATCTCCATTTATAGGTGAAATACGATAATCTTCTAGAGGCATGTCGCCAGCCCATTGTTGTACTAAATATTGCGTACCTTCAACACCAAGCATTGGATCCTTTTTCAAGTATTTAGGAATTTCTGGATGACGCATTGTTGCATCTAACACTGGTGAAATAAGAATGATGTGACCAGGTTGTGGTAATTGCTGTTGTTTTAATAATTGGGCAAATGATAAAGCAATTTGACCACCTGCTGAATCTCCCATCACTATTAATTGTTCAGGGTTATCAATCTCTTTTAATGCTTGTTGATAAAGGTTTGTTATTAATTCATTGGTTGCTCTGTAGTCGCGGTGAGGTATTTTAGGATAAATTGGCATGATTACTTTAGTTCCTAATATTTGAGCCATGTCATCTACAAATGCAAAATGGTCAACTAATGGATCTTGGAACCATGCACCACCATGTATATATAATACTGTTTGCTGTTGCTTATGATGTTGATCATTAAGTGTATATACTGTAGAGCCGTACATTTCTTCTTTAGCCACTGCTGACGTAAAATGATAATCTGTACCTTTGTAGTCACCTTTCGTTAAAGGTGCCATATCAGCTAAAGCTTGTTGGGCCTTTTGCTGCGAAACAAAAGTCTTTTTCATTCCACCTAAACGAATCATTTGTTCTAAGACAAAACTTTTAACACTTCTTTTTTCGCGGACTTTAATATGTGCATATGCTGCAACTAAAAACGCTAAACTAAAGGTTGTAACTTTTTTCTTCATATCAGTGGTCTCCTTTTGTTAATGTCTAGTGTATTCTACTTTATCATGTTAATGATTATTTATTCCAATGATTATTGCTAGATTCAATTATATTTCTATGCAAAAAAGCTGACACGACAATCAATTACGTCGTATCAGCCTTTCCATTATATGTTTATTGTTCAGTCAAACTGTCATTCATTTGTTTTAAGTAGTGTTCAAAACGTTGCATATCAATAAAGCGTCCTTGACGATGCATTTCTTTGCCATCCATAAAAATCAAATCTACCGGTACAGTGAAAATATTAAGCTCCCCTGCAATGTCTTCAACATGGCTTTGATTGATGACACCTAAAGGTACATTAGGATAATTAGACATTAAATCTTGAATTTGAGGTAATACAGCATGACAGACACTACAATTATCGCGCATAACATGTACAACAGTTAATGGATACTGTTGTATAAATACTTTAAATTCATCAACACTATTAAGTTGGTTAACCATACTGAACACCTCTTTATATTATTATCCTATTTATTTTAAAATATCTTGAAACACTTGTGGCATTTTCATAATTTTTCGACGTTCTAAATCAAGAAATCCACCTGTTTGATAACCAATACAATGCACTGTTCCTTCAGAAACAATTTCAAATTTGAAAATCCATTTCATTTTACTAGCTTGAATTAAGTAACAGCGACCTATCGGTTTATCATGAATCGTAATCGGAGTCTTATATTCCGCTTCTGTCTTCATTAAAATTGGTGACATGTGTTGTGACATCATTTCTGAATAATTCATATGTTGATTAATGAAGACTGTTCTTAAATCTTCAAACCATCGGATATAGACGATATTACTAACAATGCCCATGGCATCAATATCATAGCCATTCACTTCAATATCTTTTTGTGCTACTAATTTTCCTTCTTCAGCCATTGTACTAATTCCCCTTATTTCTATTACAATTCGTTAATATATTTTTATTACTTTTCCGATTAAAATACAAGCAATTCAACCTGCTTATGCTTACCATTTCATTAATATACCAATATAAATGATGATAATCGGTAATGTTACAGTAAAATTATTTATCATATGTACCATCATACTATCTCTAATGTTACCTCGTCTATCGTAAGATATTACACTATACAAAAAACACACCTCATCGGAGATGTGCTTTGTTAGTTATCTATTATTTAACTGTCATAATTAGTTTTCCTGGATCGACATCTTGGATATCTTGAATATCTAATGTTCTATCCTCTAGATTTGTCACAATAATTGGTGTAACAATGCTTGATGCATGTTCTTTAAGGTAAGCCAAATTCACTTTCATTAATGGTTGACCTTGTGTCACCTTTTCGTCAACATTAATTAAACTTTCAAAACCTTCACCATTTAATTTGACTGTATCGATACCAATATGAATTAATACTTCTACACCCGTTTCTGATTCTAAACCTATCGCATGTTTTGTAGGGAAGATTGTCTTCACTGTACCATCAAATGGTGCTACAATTTGATCATTTTCAGGAATAAAGCCAACCCCGTCCCCCATCATTTTTCCAGCGAAAACTTGATCAGGCACTTCTTCTAAAGGAATGATTTGTCCAGTTCCTGGTGCAAAAATATCAGTTGTTACGACTTTTTCCATGTGTACTGGCTCGTCTGATACTTCTTCAGTAACAGTTGTTTCACTTGGTTTAGTAATCTCGCCATTCATAATTTTGGCCATATCGTGTTTAATTTGGTCTGATTTTGGACCAAAGATCGCTTGCATATTATTACCTACTTCAAGTACACCAGAAGCACCTAAAGCTTTTAATCCTGCCACATCAACGACAGATTTATCTTTAACTTCTACACGTAAACGTGTAATACATGCATCTAAATGTTTAATGTTTTCTTTGCCACCCATAGCATCTAAGACATCAAACGGTAATTTTGCCACACTTGAATTACGTATTTCTGTTTCCTCATCTTCACGACCAGGTGTTTTCAATTTGAATTTACGGATAGCAAAATCAAATAAGAAGTAATAAATAACGGCATAAACAATACCTACTGGGATAACTAATAATGCATGTGTACGATCCCAATTTAATAAGCCATATAAAACATAATCAATAAATCCACCAGAGAACGTCATACCTATTTTAACGCCTAGTAAATGCATTACTAAGAATGAAGTACCAGCTAATACAACATGTATAGCGTATAATACTGGTGCTACAAATAAGAATGAAAATTCTAATGGTTCAGTAATACCAGTTAAGAATGCAGTTAATCCTGCTGATAACATTAAACCACCAACAATTTTCTTACGTTCTGGGCGAGCATTTTTATAAATTGCAAATGCTGCCGCTGGTAAACCGAACATCATAAATGGATATTTACCTGTTGTGAAGGCCCCAGCTGTAAATGGTACACCGTCTTTTAATTGTGCCATCCAGATACGTTGGTCACCACGGACTAACTCTCCTGCATGGTTAGTATAATGCCCAAATTCGAACCAGAATGGTGAATAGAAGATATGATGTAATCCAAATGGAATTAATGAACGTTCAATAATACCAAAAATAAATGTTGTTAATGCTAAATTTTTATTTAATAGGAAATTAGATAGACCATTCAATCCCTCTTGAATTGGTGGCCATGCAAAACTTAATACCACACCTGTTACAATAGCTACAGCTGACGTAACAATTGGTACGAAACGCTTACCTGCAAAGAATCCTAAGAAAGCAGGCAATGTAATATTATAGTATTTGTTATAACACCATGCTGCTAAAGCCCCCATGATAATCCCACCGAACACACCAGTTTGTAATGTTGGAATACCTAAAATTAAAGCATTGGCAGGGTCTTTCGCTGCTTGACTCAATTCTTTAGCGCCTTTAGCATATGAGAAAATATCATCTATTGTGATATTCAACACTTTACCCATTGTGGCATTCATAATTAAATAACCAACAAATGCTGCTAATGCTGCAACGCCATCTCCACCTGCTAATCCGAGTGCTGTCCCGACTGCAAATAGTAACGGCAAGTTATCAAATACAACTTGACCTGCTGCTTCCATAATTGATGAAATCATTGCAATAACATCATTTTTTAACCAAGGTGCGATGGCTACTAATTGTTCATTATGCATCGCATTACCAAATGCTAGTAATATACCTGCAGCTGGTAGAATTGCAACTGGTAACATTAACGCTTTACCGATACGTTGTAATTGTCCAAATAATTTCTTAAACATTTTAAACATCCCTCTCGTTATTACTTTTCGATATACAAAAAGCAGGCATGAACAAACAAGACCATATGATGTCATCATGGTTCAATTGTTTGCTCATGCCTGCTTTACCAGTAACACGCAAAGTTATTTTATTTCATAAGTATTATACATATTTAATAAAACGTTTTCAATAGTTTTTCAAAAAATAACTCGGTCACAATGGACCGAGTTACTAAATTTATTATAAGAAACGTTTTGCTGCTACTGAAATTGGTGGGATTTGATCAAAATCTAAATGTTTATCTTCAGTAATAGATCTGTAAGCCCATTTACCATAGCCAAGTGCTTCTTCATTAACGATTTTACCTGGTAATGGTGCAGCATTTGGATCAACATGTACATCTACGATAGTTGGAACATCTTGTGCAAATGCTTCTTCGATAACTGCATCTAATTGACTTGGATCTTTAACAGTGTAACCTACGCCACCTGCTGCTTCAGCAAATTTTGCATGGTCCATATCAGAGAAGTCGATTGCATATTCTAATTCACCTGCTGCTTGTTGTTCATATTTAATAAACGCTAATTGTTTATTATTTAATACGAATACAGTTAATGGTAAATCATATTGTACTGCAGTTGCAAAGTCTTGCATAACCATTTGGAATGCACCGTCACCAGCAATAGCAATTGCTTGGCGTTTTGGATAAGCAATTTTAGCAGCCATTGCACCAGGTAGGCCGCAACCCATTGTACCTAACCAACTTGAAATGATGAATTTGTTATTTACACCCATGTTAAGGTAACGTGTAGACCAAACTGTTGATGTACCAACATCAGCTGAAACAATTGCGTCGTCTTTCATGAATTTATTAATAGATGCCATTAAGCGTTCTGGACGTAATGGTTTACTATTATTGTTTTTATCTTGTTCCATCCATTTATCCCATACTGCTTTACGTTCTAATGTTTTATTTAAGAATGGACGTTCAGCAACATGATTGATACTTTCTGTTAATTGATGGAATGCTACTTTACTATCTCCAACAATGCCTACATTAATATTGAAACGGTGTCCAATATTGCGTGGGTTGGTATCAATTTGGATTGCTTTAATGTTTTTCTTAGGTAGGTAGTCAACATATGGGTAGTTTGTACCAGCCATAATTAATAAATCTGCATCTTGAATTGTTTGATAAGATGTTTTGGTACCAATTTTACCTAAGTTACCAATACTATAAGGATGATCATCCGGTATAATTGTTTTCGCAGGTAATGTATGGATAACAGGAATTTTTGCTGCTTCAACGAATTCACGTAATTCATCTTTCGCATGTTGTGTTCCTACACCAATAATCATTACTGGTTTTTTACTTTTGTTAATTAATTTTGCAGCTTTTTTGATGTCTTTAGCTTTAGGTGATACAGCTTTTGGTTTAGTAGTATCTACTGCTCTATTTGTAGTGTCTTTGATTTTGTCAGTTAATAAATCATTTGGACAAACAACAACTGCTACACCTTTTTTCTCATAAGCTGTACGAATTGCTTCATTAACAATTTCAAAGACATTATCGCCTTTTTCAATTTGGTGATTATAAACTGCAACATCTTCACATAATTTTGTTATGTTTGTTTCTTGGAATGCTTTTGTACCTAGAGCTGTACTGTTCGTTTGACCTGATAAAATCAATTGAGGTACATTATCCATTTTAGCGTCGTACATACCATTTAATAAGTGTACTAAACCTGGACCACCAATACTTAGAGCTACCCCAATTTTACCAGTCATTTTTGTATAACTTGCAGCTGCTAAACTTGCTACTTCTTCATGACGAACATGATAAAAAGTTAATTGCTCTCTCACTGTACGTAAACTATCAACTACCGCGTCGATAGAATCTCCTGGAATACCATATAAGTGATCAATATCCCATGCTTGTAATGCTTTAACTAACGCTTCGTTTGCTTTAATTTTTGCCATTATTACTAATAGCCTCCCTTTCTTGTTTACTAGTAATTTTCCCGAATTAATAGAACAACAAAATTAATATCGGTAATAATACCGAACTAATTACTGCAGTTAAAATCATTCCAATTGAGCTAAATGCACCTGACTCAATGTCCATTTCTAATGCTTTAGCAGTACCAAAGGCATGTGACGCATTTCCATACGTTAAACCTTTAGCAATTGAAGATTCAAATCTTCCAAAACGTAATAACATTGACCCTAGAATACTACCGATCAAGCCAGTCGTTATAATAAATAAGACAGTTATAGTATCCGTACCACCTAATTCATTCGACACTTCAATACCGACCGCTGCTGTAATTGAACGTGGTAATATCGAAACTATAATATCTTTAGAATAACCAAAGGCTTTCAACGTTAGAAATACTAACATAAAATTAAGTAGCACACCAGTTAACACACTTGCTAAAATAACTGAAACATTACTTTTTATTTTATGTCGATTCTTATAAAGTGGGTATGCTAAGCACACTACTGTCGCATTTAAAATGTGATTAATCCAGTTGCCACCTTTCATATACCCGTTATAACTAATTCCAAAGATAAGTAATACAAAAATAATACCTAAAGAAGCAATTAATGCTGGATTTAAAAAGGGATTAGGATATTTTTCCTGTAACCTTTTAGCACCATAATATAAAATAACCGTTAATAAAATCATTAAAAATGCTTGTATTACATCATTCATAAGCATCTAATCCTTTTTGTCGCTTGTTCTTAACACACATTTTCTCAGCAACAAATCCTGAAGATAACGCAACTAAACAAGTTCCGACAATAATGACAGCAAAGAATACAATGTAATTTAAAGTAATGTCTGAAGCAACATCCATAATACCCACAACGGATGGTATAAAGAAAAAGACCATTGTCTTTAATAAAAAGTTTGCACCTTCTTCAATCCATGAAAGTTTAACAATCTTGAATTGTAATAGTAGGTAAAATAAAAATAGACCAACAATACTGCCAGCAAGGGGAAGATGTAAGAGCTTTTGAGCCTCTGTGCCAATATACGTAATCACAATGATGAGTCCTAGTTGTAAAATAAGTTTGATTATAAATTGGGCTTTCTGCAACGACTCCATCCCTTTCTTAAAATATGTCTAAATTGTTACAAATGTTTTTTTGTTACAAGCTCTATTATAAGAATTTTCAACTCATTATAAAAATACTCTTTTGTCATGATTTGTATTACTTTTTTCTATGGAAACGCTAACTTATATGTACTTATGTAATGATTGCATTCAAAATAAAAAACATTCACTTATCTTTATGTGAGACAACAATAGCCTAGGACAAAAATTACTACTGTTCCATTCTTGTAGCCTCACCCTATATTGATAAGTAAATGTTTATTGTTATGATAAGCGTTGCTTTAAAAATTCAATCCATTTCGTCGTTGCATGACTCAATTGTTTATCTTTTTTCCAGACGACACCTAATTCCCAATGTACGTGTGCATCTTCAATACGTAGTAATTTAACATTTTCATTGAGCTGTTGAGAAATCGCTGTTGGTAAAATACTAATACCTAGTTCATTCGTAACTAAATCTTCAATAACATGCCATTGTGAAATTTGAGCCACCATATTAGGAATGAATCCAACATTTTTAGCATTTTCAATGATCTTGTCATTCAAGTAAAAGTCTTCGTTAAATAAAATAAAATCTTCACCCGCTAAATCTTCCATCTTAACGGATTCATATTGAGCTAATTTATGAGAGCGACTCACTATTAAGCGTAAATCTTCTTTATCTAAAGATGTATAATCAAATATATGATGGTCAACAGGTAATGTTGTCACTCCTATATCAACTTCATCATTTAATATTTGTTGTTCAATGGTCTTACCACCATTTTCAATAAGATTATAAGTCACATGCGGATATAATTGATGAAAGGCACCAAGGATATTAATAATCGTCTTCATATTCATCACCGCTGACATTCCCATATTAATATGACCTGTTTCTAAACCATATAATCGATCCATCTCTACAGGTAAATTATCATACAGCGCCACAATTTCTTTACTTTTATCATAGAAAATTTGACCAGCATCCGTTAAAATTAAATGCCGTTTACTTCTATCAAATAAAGGTGTGGCCATTTCATTTTCAATATCTTTAATCGCTTTACTAATTGTTGGTTGTGCAATATACAATGACTTGGATGCGTTGGTCATGCCACCTTGTTTAACAACTTCTATAAAATACTTCATGTGTTTGATATCCATATGTATCACCTTTATTCTTTAAATCCATTTCTTCCATTATACACAACTTTTCACTTTATCATTCAGCTAACGTATACTTTGCTATTAATGATAATTATATGTATTTTACAATAAAATTTATGGTATGATAATAATGGCTCAATTAAATTATTCGAGGTGAGGACTTGAGCTTTTACGAATTTATGCAAAATTTTCTTGGTGATGACACACCATTAGGTGAATTGGTTGATTGGATTAATCAAGATAACAGTTTTCCTAGAGAAGTGAAGAGCCATAGTGAAATATTGTCATACTTTCGAACAAATCCATGTGCTGAGAGCGTTTCAATGTCTCTTATTAAAAGAGCGTTGTCAGTTTTCAACCAATTCACAAATGTACATTGATACATGAATGACATGGAATGATCATCTCTTACATAACGCCTTTGTATAAGGGCGTTTTTGTTTTGCCTTTTTTAAACCATCACTCATTGATGATATCCTTTTATAATTCATTTATCCTGTCATAAATATTTTGTATTATTCTTGTATTTTTCATGAAATAGTTTATTTATATTACAAATTCACATTATATGTGTCAGCAACGTTACAGTTCGTTGTATTATTGATTGCTTATATTGTATTAACAGCGTTTTCAGCATATGATGGTTAACGTTAAATATCGAATAAACATTTGGGGAGAATACAATTATCATGAAATTTAAAACGCTACTTGGTCGTATACTTATTACTGTCGCAATTCTATTTACTGCTAACCTTGCATATCAATCTGTCGAAGAAACACATCAATCACATGCTGCTGTGAATTATTATGGTAAGCATCAGTGTACTTGGTGGGCATACGAACGACGCGCTAAACTGGGTAAACCTGTTTCTAATCGCTGGGGTAACGCACGTAACTGGTATACAAATGCACGTAATTCTGGTTATGCTACTGGTCGTACACCACGTAAATATGCAGTAATGCAATCAACAGCTGGTTATTATGGTCATGTTGCAGTTGTTGAACAAGTATATGCTAACGGTAGTATTAAAGTTTCAGAGTATAACTATAGTCGTCCTCTAAATTACAGTACGCGCTACTTAAGTAAAAATGCTGCACGCGGCTACAATTATATCTATTAAATAATATAAAGACTTCAATTCATACACCTTGTCGTTAAGGATATGAATTGAAGTCTTTTATTGTTATTGCAGTCATTTAAATTATCTTACTTGTACTACATGGTATCAAAGTATGTTTACCATCATTTGTAGCACCACTGATATAAGCGCATACCATACTTAAAATAATGTGAATAACAGTAACTGTCTGAATTATAAATGCTAGTACAGCAACGATAATCTTGTTGCGGAAGGATTACAACATAATTTTTGGACTAAATAATTTCTGTTCCATTCCCTTGTCGCTTTAGTACAATATCCTTCGCTATAAGTCTGATATTCCATTCCTAAACACTTGAAGATGCCTACTGACGTATTTGTCTTAATATCTCTTCAGCCGTTGCAGTATTAGCTCTTGGCGCTTGCTTTAAAGCGTTAGCTACTTGTTCAATTTCTTCACCTTGAGCACCAACAACAATCGCTAATGATTTATATTGTAAGCTCATATGACCTTGTTGAATGCCTTCAGATACTAAAGCACGGCATGCTGCAAAATTTTGAGCCAATCCTACTGCTGCTACAACATGTCCTAATTCTTGCGCACTTGTCACATTCAACATTTCAAGCGCAGCTTTAGCGATAGGTAATACTTTAGTTCCTCCACCAACGATAGCTAATGTCATTGGAACTTCTATTGTGCCCACCAAACGTTGTCTTGATTGATCATACTGCCATGTAGCGATACCTCGATATTGACCATCACGACTGGCATATGCATGAGCACTTGCCTCCGCACCTCTAGTATCATTCCCTGTTGCTAAAACAACTGCATGAATACCATTCATCACACCTTTATTATGTGTAGCCGCACGATGAATATCTACTTGAGCCAGTACTGAGGCACGTTCCATACGTCGTGCTACTTCTTCACCGCTTCGCTCTCCTCGCGCTAAGTGTTTAACATCGATTTCACCCTGAACTTTTACTACAGATGCTGTAGCATGATTAGATAAAATACTCATTAAAATATCACTTTGTGGAAATTCATTTTTCAAATATGCTGTAATTGCTTCTAAAATAGTATTCAACATATTTGCACCCATCGCATCTTTAGTATCAACAAAGACTTTTAACGATAGTAATTGGTGTTGTGGGAAAGTATCTATAGCAATCTTCTGATATCCACCACCACGTGCTTTGATAGATGGGTAGGCATCATCAGCGATTTGATGAATTTGGTCTTCTAATGCACTAATTGCTGATGATAATTTAGCTGTATCTTCTACACCATCAAAAACAATTTGCCCAATCATCATACGTTCAGACGCCACTGTTTTAAAGCCGCCTGTTTGATTAACTAACTTAGCACCATAACTTGCTGCTGCTACAACTGAAGGTTCTTCTACCATCATTGGTACCACGTATTCTTGATGATCAACAACAATATTAGGTAATAACCCGACAGGTAAAGCCCCTTGCGTAATAACATTTTCAATTAAACTATTAGCTACTTCTTCATTAATAGTTGCGTAATCTAGCAATACTTCCTGTTGTTCAACAGATAACCAACCATAATCTGTTAATTGTTGTAATTTTTGTTCTCTTGATAAGTGACGAAAATCTTTTCCCAAACTTTGCATATAAATGCTCCTTTATGTTGATAACTTTTAATTTATTGTTCATTAAAATATCTAACTTTAAAATGCATAATTTAATTGAATAATTTTGTCTTTGCCTATAAAATTAAATTAGTTTATGTAAAGGCTTACAAATAACGCAACACAATCGTCATGCTGGTCTATTTCTTTGTATAACTTTAACATATTCTGATATGATATTAATGTTGCTTTTATAACTTTGAAAGGATGTAAAACCTTATGACAATAGGTATTGATAAAATAAACTTTTACGTTCCAAAATTCTATGTAGATATGGCTAAATTAGCAGAAGCACGCCAAGTTGATCCAAACAAATATTTAATTGGTATTGGCCAAACTGAAATGGCTGTTAGTCCAGTAAACCAAGATATTGTTTCTATGGGGGCTAATGCTGCTAAAGATATTATAACAGAAGAAGATAAAAAGAAAATTACTATGGTTATTGTGGCTACTGAATCGGCTACTGATAATGCTAAAGCTGCTGCTGTTCAAATTCATCATTTATTAGGTATCCAACCATTTGCACGTTGTTTCGAAATGAAAGAAGCATGTTATGCAGCGACACCTGCCATTCAATTGGCTAAAGATTACTTAGCTACACGAGCTAACGAAAAAGTATTAGTCATTGCATCTGACACTGCGCGTTATGGCTTAAATTCAGGCGGAGAGCCTACACAAGGTGCTGGTGCTGTAGCAATGGTCATTTCACATCATCCTAGCATTGTCACACTTAATGATGACGCTGTAGCATATACAGAAGATGTTTATGATTTCTGGAGACCAACTGGTCATAAATATCCGCTTGTTGACGGTGCTTTGTCTAAAGATGCATACATTCGTTCATTCCAACAAAGTTGGAATGAATATGCTAAACGTCAAGGGAAATCACTTTCTGACTTTGCGTCATTATGTTTCCATGTCCCATTTAGTAAAATGGGCAAAAAAGCTTTAGAATCAATTATTGATGAAGCTGATGAAACAACACAAGAACGTCTAAGAGCTGGCTACGAAGATGCCGTTCATTATAACCGTTATGTTGGTAACATTTATACTGGATCATTATATTTAAGTTTAATTTCACTTTTAGCAAATCGTGATTTAACTGCTGGCGAAACGATTGGGCTATTTAGTTATGGTTCAGGTTCTGTCGGCGAATTCTTCAGTGCAACTTTAGTAGAAGGATTTGAAGAACATATTAATAAAGACGCTTATCAACACTTACTTGAGGCGCGTACTGAAGTGACTGTTGCAGACTACGAAACATTCTTTAATCGCTTCGATAATCTAGAGTTTGATAACATTCAAGACGGCGTCGCTGACGATAGTAATATCTTCTATTTAGAAAACATTCAAGATAATATTCGCTATTACCATAGTCCAGAATAAATCTGTCTTACCCTATAAAATATTAAATACCACATTAAGATGCTCCTAACATGCATTCTAATGTGGTATTTTTAGATTAATTATATATTGAGATGCAGATAACAAACGTTTTATATTACATTACAAACATCTTATGGCAGCTTTCTATATTGTAAAGTAGTAATTAATCGACCTTTAACAAAACATGTCAGTCTCACCATGATAAGATGATGACATCATTTTTCAAAAAAGTTTATTGCTGTAGCATTATCTTTAAGGTTTCGTGCTGAATTTCGGAATATATAAAGGTGTCATATCAACATCTTCAAGTTCTAACAATTTAATTTTATTTTTTATTGTGCCACCAAAACCAGTTAGACTACCATTCTTACCTACTACTCGATGACACGGTACAATGATAGATAATGGATTACTTCCTACTGCGCCACCTACTGCTTGAGCAGACATTTTAGGCTTATTTAACAATGAACCAACTTTTTTAGCAATATCACCATATGTTGTTAATTCTCCATATGGAATAGCTTGTAACTCAGACCAAACATATTGTTGGAACTCGCTACCTTGCGGATTTAATGGTACGATAACATCAGGTTTATGCCCTTGGAAATATTGGTCTAACCAAGCTGTTGTTTGTTTGAAAATAGGAAGCTGACCATTTTCTTGACGTGTAATAGTTTCAGTTTGTTGATTACTAAATAAAATAGCTGTTAACGACTGGCCATCACTAACAAGTTCCAACATACCAACTGGTGAATCATAATAATATTTATATTCCACAATGTTGCCCCCTTTTTTCATTATCATACTACGAATGGTTAAGATTAGAAAACATAAACTGAGACATATAAAAAGTTATGAGGAGGACACAACCATGAAACATAAAAACGATGTTGATTTACATTTTAACCGTAATAATTTTGCTGAAAAAACAGACTATCACGCTAATCAAATCACCAACTTTTACAAAGCGTTATACCAAGTTAACGATATTGTCTTAGGTATCATCTTCTTAATAGGTAGTTTTTTATTTTTTAAAGATACTACAGTATTTACAGGTACAGTACTCTTCGTTATTGGTAGTATACAAATGACAATGAGACCCGTTATATCGTTTATTCATGATATGAAATTGGCACATTACTATAAAAAGCGTTATAAAGAAGAACTAGAAGAAGCTAGAATTCAAAAATTAGAAAAAGATCCTAAATAATCATAAAAAAGTTGTAACACCTACCGTTAGACATCCATCCGTCTAACTATAGTGACGTTACAACTTTTTTGTTAGCTATATTTAAAACCATTGTTTACGTTTGAAAATAATAATTAATACGACTGCAATAACCAGTGAGAATGCTGTAAAAACAAAGTAGCTATAATGCCATTGTAATTCAGGCATATACGAAAAGTTCATGCCATACCAACCTGTTAATAACGATAAAGGAAAGAAAATAGAAGACAGAATGGTTAAGACATTCATTACTTTATTAATACGACTTGAACGATAGGATTCATTATTATCTCTAATATCATCGGTCATATGCTCGCATGCATCTAATGTGTCGCATTGTCTTTGTAATCTACTATGAATATGCTTCATTAGTTGATTATCTTGAACCTCATTATTATACACGCCTTCTTCTATAAAATCGTCTAACAACTCTTCCATAGGAAAAAGTACACGTTTTAATTTGATAATGGACGAGCGAATAGTAAACACATCTTTCATCAAACTACGATTATTTGTAGAATCAACATTTTTATTTTCAAAAGAAAAAACAGTATCTTCTACATCATCGATATATTTGAAATAATTTGCAGTCACTTTATCGATAATTCTAATAGCAATGTAATCAATTGAGTCAACATTGGTCGTCTTCAATGTTTCTGCAGTAATATCATTTAATGCTTGAATATCATTTTGATGTATCGTGATTAATTGATGTTCTTGAACTGTAATACTCATCGGTTCTGCACTAAAATCTTCAGAGTTAATGGAATGCAAAACTAAATACTTTTGCATATTAGTATGATTAATCGCTACTTTAGGTCTTGATACTGTATAAATAGACTCTTCAATACGATGATCAGCTAAATTAAATTTCGATTTCAATATATCTTTTTCTTCACTTGTTGGTTGGTTAAAATCATACCACACCATCTTGGCATCATTGGGCACATCAGAAATATGATACACACGGTTAAAATGTTGATGTTGATCTTGATAAACAATAGACAACGCCATATATTTTTCTCCCATTCAAAATATTTAATATTACATATTAAATTAACACAAAATTTTCACAAAAAACAGATAATTGCATGTTTATAAATTTTAATAAGTGGAATTTTAACATAGTAATAGTTTATATTTTATATAAAATTATTTTATTTCCAAGCAATTAGCAGTTCAAATATATAATGAGGTGAGTATATGAATAACGGTTTTTTCAATAGTGATTTTGACTCAATTTTACGAAGAATGATGCAAGACATGCAAGGTTCAAGTAATAGTGGCAATAAGAAATACTATATCAATGGAAAAGAAGTATCACCTGAAGAACTTGCTCAATTATCACAACAAAGTGGTAATCATTCTTCTGAACAAAGTGCGCAAGCTTTCCAACAAGCTGCTGCACAACAAGGTCAATCGGGAGATGGCAGTTATTTAGATCAAATCGGTCGCAATCTCACACAAGAAGCTCGTGATGGCTTATTAGATCCGGTTATTGGACGTAATAAAGAAATTCAAGAGACAGCTGAAGTTCTAAGTAGAAGAACAAAAAACAATCCTATTCTAGTTGGTGAAGCTGGTGTAGGTAAAACAGCTGTAGTTGAAGGATTAGCCCAAGCTATAGTTGCAGGTAATGTACCAGCAGCAATTAAAGATAAAGATATTATTTCTGTAGATATTTCATCTTTAGAAGCAGGAACACAATACCGTGGTGCCTTTGAAGAAAACATTCAAAAATTAGTTGATGCTGTTAAATCAGCTGAAAATGTTGTGTTATTCTTCGATGAAATACATCAAATCATTGGTTCTGGTTCTACTGGTGGCGATTCAGGAAGCAAAGGACTATCAGATATTCTGAAACCTGCATTAAGTCGTGGTGAAATTTCAATTATCGGTGCAACTACACAGGATGAATATCGTAACAATATCCTCAAAGATGCTGCCTTAACACGTCGTTTTAATGAAGTGCTTGTCAATGAACCAAGTGCTGAAGATACTGTCGAAATACTTAAAGGTATTCGTGAAAAATTTGAACAACACCATCAAGTTAAACTTCCAGATGATGTATTGAAAGCATGTGTAGATTTATCTATTCAATATATTCCACAACGTTTATTACCAGACAAAGCCATTGATGTGCTAGACATTACAGCAGCGCATTTATCAGCACAAAGTCCTGCAGTTGATAAAGTAGAAACTGAAAAACGTATTACAGAATTAGAAAATGATAAACGTAAAGCTGTTAGTGCTGAAGAATATAAAGAAGCAGATAATATTCAAAAACAAATCAAAGAATTGCAAGATAAATTGGATAACAGTAACGGTGAACATACAGCAGTTGCCACTGTCCAAGATATTTCAGACACTATCGAGCGCTTAACAGGTATTCCAGTTTCTCAAATGGACGACAATGATATTGAACGTTTAAAAAATATTAATAATAGACTAAAAAGTAAAATTATTGGACAAGATAAAGCAGTAGATATGGTATCTAGAGCGATACGCCGTAATCGTGCTGGCTTTGACGATGGTCACCGTCCTATTGGTAGTTTCTTATTTGTAGGTCCTACTGGTGTGGGTAAAACTGAACTAGCAAAACAATTAGCTATCGATTTATTTGGTAATAAAGAAGCGTTAATCCGTTTAGATATGAGTGAATACAGTGATACAACAGCAGTATCTAAAATGATTGGTACAACTGCTGGTTACGTTGGTTATGATGACAATTCCAATACATTAACTGAAAAAGTACGTCGTAATCCATACTCAGTTATATTATTTGATGAAATTGAAAAAGCTAATCCACAAATCTTAACATTGTTATTACAAGTTATGGACGATGGTAATTTAACTGATGGACAAGGTAATGTCATTAACTTCAAAAATACAATCATTATATGTACATCTAATGCTGGTTTTGGTAACGGCAATGATGGTGAAGATAAAGAAATTATGGAAGATTTGAAAAAATTCTTCCGTCCTGAGTTCCTCAACCGCTTCAACGGCATAGTAGAATTCTTGCATTTAGACAAAAAAGCATTGCAAGATATCGTCAATTTATTATTAGATGATGTTCAGGTCACTCTTGATAAAAAAGGCATTACTATGACAGTTTCAGATGATGCTAAGAATTGGTTAATTGAAGAAGGTTATGATGAAGAATTAGGTGCACGTCCTTTACGTCGTGTTGTCGAGCAACAAGTTCGAGATAAAATCACTGATTACTATTTAGATCACACTGATGTTAAACATGTGAATATTGAATTAGTAGACAATGATATCGTTGTCAAAGGTGAATAAACTTTAATAGCAAAGGGTTAGACTGCTCGCACAGTCTAACCCTTTGTCATTTATTGATGATGTCCTAGCTTTTTCGATAATTCTTTTGATATTTCATGTGATTCGCAACAACTACTTCCCGTATCACATGAACCACATTTCCCTTGTTTAGAACGTTTAAAAAATTTAACAATCGTGTAAATGGCATAACCAAAAATAGCAATAAATATTAATGCATTGACAATAATTGACACGTTAATCACTTCCTATATAAATAAATGACCAATTTGATAAAAGATAAATGTTAAGATATATGCCGTAGATAAGGGATAAATCACTGCTAATGCTGTCCATTTCCATGAATAGGTTTCATTTCTAATGGCAGCTACAGTTGAAATACATGGTATATATAATAGAATAAAAATCATAAATGCATATGCTGACAATGGTGTAAATTGATTTTGAATGACATGAACTAAACCATTATCACTTGATGAATAGATGATTGCCATAGAACTTATAATCACTTCTTTAGCTAAGAATCCTGATATTAGTGTTGCACCAGCTTGCCAACTACCAAAGCCAAGTGGTGTGACTAACATCCCAAAGAAACTGCCTACAATATGCATAAAACTTTGATTAATAGGCACATTAATACCGTGTGGTCCAATATAACTTAAGAACCATATGACCACTGATCCACCAAAAATAAATGTCCCTGCTTTACGTACGAATCCTTTCGCTTTCTCCCACGTACTTCTCCATAATGTTTTAAACGATGGCACTCTATACGTTGGTAGTTCAACGATAAATATCGAATTTTCATTTTTGAGTACAGTCTTGGTCAAAATCGTACTGATGATAAATGCCACTAAAATTCCTAAGACATACAAACTTAGTACTACAAGAGATTTATAGTGTTTGAAAAATACGCCTACAAATAATGCGTAAACAGGCAATCTAGCTGAGCAAGACATGAATGGTGCAATTAATATTGTAGTTAAACGTTCTTTTTCATTTTCAATACTACGTGCAGCCATAACACTGGGCACGTTACAACCAAAGCCAATAATCATTGGTATAAATGATTTACCGCTTAGACCGAAAGATTCCATAATACGATCCATTAACACAGCAATACGAGCCATATAACCAGAATCCTCTAACAATGAAATAAAGAAGAATAACACTACAATTTGGGGTACAAATACTAAGACTGAACCTACACCAGCAATAATACCGTCAGTGATCAAATCTTGTAAAAATGGCATAACACCTAAAAAATGCATCGCTGTTTTAACCCAATCAGTAAACTGACCACTAAAGAAATCATCCATGCGATCTGACAATGGTGTGCCAATCCATGTAAATGTTGTTTGGAATATTAGCCACATAATGCCTAAAAATATAGGCATACCCAAATATTTATGTGTTAAAATTTTATCTACTTTTGAAGTGAAATATTGTTTCTCTACATCTGGATATTCAACGACATCGCTTAACAATTGCTCAATAAAAATATTACGAATGTGTTCCATTTCACGACGTACAGTGGTATGTGATAATGTTTGTCTTAACTGTTCACGAATATCTAGCATCTCTTGTAACACTTGTTCATTTAATTCTTGTTCAATTTGTGGATTATCTAATAAAAATTGAATCGCTATAAATCTCGCACGATGTTCTGGATGAGTAGTATGTGCTGTTACTAAGCGACATATTTGATTAATTGCTGCTTCAATCTTATCGCCGTAATTAATCTTAAAGCTTTTATGCTGTTCTTCATTCATATGTTTAATTTCAAATAGTAAATGATCGGTACCTTTACCTGTACGTGCTACTACCGGAAAAACTGGTGTTTTTAATTTTCTCATCAATGTTTGATAATCGAAATGAATTCCTCTTTTTGTAGCAACATCAATCATATTCAATCCTATGTATAGTGGTTCATTTAATTCTAATAATTGTACTGTCAATTGCATATTTCTTTGAATTTGACTAGCATCGATGATATTAATCATACCAGTAAAATCATTATTCAATAAATAATCTGTCACAACTGTTTCATCTTTTGAAATAGGTGATAAATCATATGTTCCTGGTAAGTCTATTAAATTTCCTAAATCATTCTTTAATTTCCCTACCTTTTTTTCTACTGTTACACCGCTCCAGTTACCAACGTACTCGTAAGAACCGGTCAGTGCATTAAACAAAGATGTCTTACCTACATTTGGGTTGCCCAATATACAATAATTATTCATACCCTAGACACCTACTCTTCAAGTGCTATACGACAAGCATCACATTGTCTAATACTCACTTGTTGCCCATTGGTTTCAATAATACAAGGTCCTTTAAACAGACATTTTTGCTTAATCTTAATTGTTGAGCCATCTGTTAAACCAAATGCACTTAAACGATAGCGCATATTAACATTATCGATATCGATATGTTTAATGCGATATTGTTTATTCTTTTCCCCGGTTTTAATACTTAACATAATACTACACACTTCCTATTAACAATAATAATCATTATCATTTATTTAAATAATATCTTTATACAAAACGTTTTGCAATACTATATTTAAATTATATAAATATATTTAATGGCTAATTTGTGACTTCTCAGACATTTCTTCGCACTAAATCTAAAAAATAGGTTCTCTAAATTTTGGGACTGATAAACAAAAAATGAATAATTTAAAATATAAATAATTTTGAAGCCGAGACTCCTGAGGTAGGGACCCAACATAGAAAAACTGGTTATCCAGTTTTTTCATGCCATGCAAGTTGGGCAAGGGACCCGTCATAGAAAAATTTTAAAAAGGATTACAGTTGACACTATTAGTGCAACTGCATAAGAATTAGTAAAGATTATAAATCTAACTAGTTCTAAATGTGCAAGACGGGCAAGGTTGGGCATTGGGGCCCCAGCAAAGAAAAATTCTGTCAACAGAATTTTTACTATAATGTGCAAGCTGGGGTGCGAGGCTTAAAAAATAATTATGTATCAGTTCAATTTGAGAGAGAATCTAAAAAATGCTGCCGACAAAGATTTACTTCGTCGACAGCATTGATACGCTATTATTTATTTTTTAAGTTTTGTTCTAAAAGTTCATTTAAACGCTTAATATTATCATTGAGTTGTTCAACTGTTGTTTGTTGTTGATCCGTATTTAATTGATGTTTCGTTTGATAATCTATCAAAGCATCATATAAGAAATTAGGATTGACTGATTGTTGTTTAACTTGTTGATATAATTTCATTGTTTCATCATTTAGTCTGATATGATTCGTTGCTTGAGTCATAGTTGTTTGTTCATTGTTACTGTGCTGTTGATGACTATGATGAATACTAAATGTTTTATCATAGTGTTCTGTACGATGTGATGATGCTGTTGGTGAATTGAAAGTATTTGTAGTCGATTTAGTTGTAGTTTTATAACTTTCTAAAGCATGTCCTTCAATATCAATATGAGGAATGATTCTACTTAACCATCCTGGTAAGTACCATGATCCTCTACCAAACAATTTAGTTAATGCTGGAATCACCATCAATCTTACAATAAAGGCATCAAATAAGACTCCAAATGCTAATGCCATACCCATAGATTTAATCATGACATCATCTTGGAAGACGAAAGCGAAGAATACACTGAACATGATTAAAGCAGCTGCAATAATCACTCCGCCACTTTCTTTCAAGCCTACTTTAATAGAATAATCATTGTCTTTCGTCTTACTATATTCTTCATGAATTCTGGACATTAAGAACACTTCATAATCCATTGCTAAACCGAAGAGTATTCCAATGGTAATAACTGGTAAGAAGGCTAACATTGGACCTGTCGTATCAACACCGAACAATCCTTTCATAAAGCCATCTTGCATCACTAATGTTGTAAATCCTAAAGTCGCCATTAATGACAATACAAAGCCTAGTACTGCCTTTAATGGAATTAAAATAGAACGGAATACAATCATTAATAAGAAGAATGCTAATACAACAATAACACCTGCAAACAATGGAATAGCTTCATTTAATTTCTGTGACATATCAATGTTGATAACACTTTGTCCAGAAATTTCTGTTTTAAATCCATATTTATCTTGGGCATCTTTGTTATAATCTCTTAGTTTATGAACTAAGTCATTCGTACTTTCTGCATTGGGACCTTTTTCAGGTATAACAACCATCAATGCATAATCTTTATTTTTACTCATTTGTGGTGGTGTAACCATATCAACATGTTTCTTTTTATCTATATCTTTATAAAGTGATTGTAAATCTTTTTGCAATTCAGCTGGATCATCTTTTTTATCTTTAACATTAATTAGCATTGGGATTTGGCCATTAAATCCTTCACCAAATTTATCTGAGATAATATCATAGGCTTTTTTCTGAGTGGAATCAGCTGGTTTCACACCATCATCCGGAATACCTAACCTCATATGACTGATTGGAATGGCAGCCGCTACTAAAATAATGAGACCTAATAATACTGCCGCTAAGGAGTTTCCTACTACGAATTTAGACCAAGGTGTATCATGATCATTTTTAAATTCTGATTTCATAGACTTAACTTTAATACGTTTATGGAATATACTCACTAATGCTGGTAATAACGTTAACGCACTAAAGACAGCGAAGATAACGCTAATAGCTGAAGCAAATCCCATAACAGCTAAGAAGTCAATACCTACTAATGACAGACCACATACTGCAATCACAACTGTGACACCAGCAAAGATAACTGCACTACCTGCTGTACCTACTGCTAGTCCTATACCTTTAATATAATCACTTTCTGTTTTCATAACTTGTCGATATCTAAATAATATAAACAAGGCATAGTCAATACCTACTGCCAATCCTATCATGACAGATAGTGTCAAAGTTACATTAGGAATATCAAATGCGTAAGTTAGTAAACTAATAATGCCGACACCAGATGCTAAACCAATCAATGCACTGACGATTGGTAATCCCGCTGCAATAACTGATCCAAATGTAATCAGTAATACGACAAAAGCAACTATAATACCTACTAATTCAGAGTTGCCACCAATGTCTGACGATGTCATACCAGTACCAGTTAATTCAGTTTGTACATTATGGTCCTCTCTTAAATCTTTCAAATGATCTTTAACATTATCGCGAGATTTATCTTTTAATGATGTTTGGCTAACATCATATGTAATATCTGCAAATGCTGTAGATTTATCTTTACTGATTTGTTTATTATCATAAGGATCTGTAATAACATCTACATGTTTATCGTCCTTTTTAATATCTTTAAGTGTTTGCTTAATATCTTTCGTGATACTTGGTTTCACAATTCCATTATCATTGTGGCTCTTAAAGACGACACGTATTTGTGCCTTTTCACTATCTTGATTAAAATATTTTTCAATTTTATCGTTTGTATCTAATGACTTTAATCCTGTCATTTTTATATCATTATCGAATTTTGGTGCATTCATTGACATAGGTATAAAAATTGCAGCTAGAATGATTATCCATGCAATCAATGATGCCCATTTATATTTCGCAATAAATGTTCCCATTTTATATAAAAATTTCGCCAAAGTATTGCCTCCTCTTGATTTCAACGCTATAGTTTAACTGTATAGTGTAGATTATTGTGTGATTATAATATCTCTACCCTCTTTTTAAAAGAAATAAATAATCGATTGTGTATTTTAAACTACATATTAGGAGAAACGTAGATGAAAGAAAATGATTTAAGAGTTATTAAAACTAGAAAAGCTTTATCCTCGAGTTTATATCAACTGTTAGAACAACACTTATTTCAATCTATTACAGTAAATCAAATTTGTGATAATGCACTTGTGCATCGCACAACGTTTTATAAGCATTTTTACGATAAATATGACTTACTCGAGTACTTGTTTAATGAATTGGCCAAAGGGTTCTTTGCTGCTGATATTAAACAACGTCTGCACCATCCATTCCAAACTATGAATGACAATATTAGTAATAAAGAAGAACTACAAAAAATTGCTAATTTACAAGAAGAAGATGCTGAATTTAATAAAGCTCTAAAAAATGTCTGTATTAATGTGATGAAAAAAGACATCAAAAATAACATCTCTCGTATTAAAGTGGATGACACTATTCCAGATGATTTAATTTATTACATTTATGGTGGCTTATTAGATGGCTTTATGGCATGGATTAAAAATGAAGATATTACAATGTCACCACAAGAAATTGATTTAATTTTTAACAAATCCATCACTTTAAAAATAGAAGATTAAGGTCATAAAAAAGCAATGAAAGCATTGATACAATCAACACTTTCATTGCTTTTAATTTGCTATATTATTAAAACATTTCTGATACAACTTTCTGTTCTAAGAAATGTAATAGGTAATCTGGACTACCTGTTTTAGCATCTGTGCCTGACATTTTAAAGCCACCGAATGGATGATAACCTACTACAGCTGATGTGCAACCTCTATTTAAGTATAAGTTACCAACATCATATTCATTGACTGCTTTAATCCAGTGTTCACGATTATTAGTAATCACTGCACCCGTTAAACCATAATCTGTATCATTCGCCACTTCAATTGCTTCATCAAAGTCATTTACTTTAACAAAACCAACTACTGGACCGAAGATTTCTTCTTGCATAATTCTATCTTTTGATTTCAAACCAGAGAAGATAGTTGGTTCTACAAAGTAGCCAGTTGAATCATCAGTTCCGCCACCTTGTTCTAATTTACCTTCTTCTTTACCAACTTCAATATAATTTTTAATTTTATCAAATTGCTTTTTATTGATCACTGGACCCATATAAGTGTTATCTTCTGTATTGCCTAATGTTAATTCTTTTGTTAGTTTGACAGATTTTTCTAAAATTTCATCATAAACATCTTTGTGTACAATTGCACGTGAACATGCTGAACATTTTTGACCAGAGAAACCAAATGCTGATGTTACAATAGCTTCTGCTGCTAAATCTGTATCGACATTTTCATCAACAACAATGGCATCTTTACCACCCATTTCGGCAATAACACGTTTTAAGAAGTCCTGTCCTTCATGCACAACAGCACTACGTTCATAAATTCTTGTACCAGTTGCACGTGAACCAGTGAATGTTACAAAGTGTGTATCGATATGGTCAACTAAATAGTCGCCAATCTCTTTCGGATCACCTGGAACAAAGTTAACAACACCTTTAGGTAAGCCTGCTTCCTCTAAAATTTCTATTAATTTGTAAGCTGTATATGGTGTATCTTCAGCAGGTTTCAATAATACTGTATTACCAGCAACTACTGGCGCTAATGTTGTACCAGCCATAATTGCGAATGGGAAATTCCATGGTGGAATCGTTACACCTGTGCCAATAGGCTTATAGAAATATTGATTGTGTTCACCTTCACGGTCATTCACTTTCTTACCATGTGCTAAATCCATCATTGAACGAGCATAGTATTCAATAAAATCAATACCTTCTGCTGCATCACCTACTGCCTCATCCCAAGGTTTACCTGCTTCATAAACCATGACTGCAGCAATTTCAGCTTTACGACGACGGATAATAGCCGCAACGCGTAGCATTAATTCTGCACGATCACTTGCTGACCAAGTCTTCCATGATTTATATGCTTCCTTAGCAGCTTTAAAAGCATCTTCAACGTCAGTTGTTGTAGCTTTTGATGCTTTAGCAATAAGTTGAGATGTATTTGCAGGATTGATTGACTCAATTGTGTCTTCTTTAAAGATTTTCTCTCCATTAATTACCAACGGAATATCTTGACCTAATTGGCCTTTAACTTTTTTCAATTCTTCTTTAAACATATCTACGTTATCTTGAACTGAAAAATCGTAACCAGGTTCATTCTTGAATTCTACTACCATGTACACTTACCCCCTGTAAATTATGAAAGTGGATTAACCCTTTGCTTTAATGATGAATCATCATTTAATAACATTCTACTATGTTTAAGGTGTGTTTTGCAATCGCTTTCATTTTAAAAATTCTATATTCATTATTCATAAGTAATGCAAACCTCCTTTGTGTTAATTTACACTTATTATCATAACTTTAAAATAATTTATACAATATACTTTTGAGCAATCAATGAAAATTAAATGTAAATAGTCTACAATATAAATACAATTGTTAAAGGAGGCTGGATGGTTGAAAGTTTATACGGGTGTTATATTTTGGATGCGTGCTATTGCTTGTTTAAGTATTGTCATCATCCATTCTATAACTACAACATTTAGTAAAATGCATCATGTTCATTTTGGTGTACCTATAAGACTTTTTGAGTTAACACTTATGTTTAGTACACCTTTATTTGTCTTTATTTCTGAATTTTTATTAGCTAAAAATTATGGATCGAAAATTAAAGAAGGTTTTTTCAAAAGTAGATTACTCTATTTAGGCATACCTTATGTTGTGATTAATTTAGCATTATCGTTCTTTTATCACAGACCTCATAGTTTTACACAATATTTAGAATATGTCTTTCAAACAATGTTTCACGGTGGTGCAGTAACTTATTTCATCATCATTATTTTCCAATTTTATATTTTACATTGGTTGTTCGCTAAATATTTATATGGCTTACATCCCATTAAGATCATTACCTATTCTATTATTATTACTTCATTATATTGGGCGATTAGAACTTTTATTCCTGTACCAAGTCATCCTATTTTAGCAACAATTTGGGGAAGGGAAGGTTGGATGATTTTTGTTGGTTGGTTAAGTTATTTCTTATTAGGATTTTATATTGGTATATACTATGAGGCATTCATGAATAAAATTAAAAATTATACTTGGCACATTATTATTGGCTTATTATTATCTATTTTATTTTTATTCACAAATTATCTCTTACATATTTCAGATTGGGTTGAATCCAAACGTTACGATATGCCTTTTTACGTCACTATGGTTATACTCATGTTTTTCTTATTATCATCTTATTTTAAATATGTTCCAAAATTCATCATTTTTATAAGCAATTATTCTTTTTGTATTTATTTAGTTCATTTCTTTTTTGTACATCGTATTGGATTGTTAAGTCAACATCCTATCAAAAATATCATTTTTAATACTATCATTACATTAGTCTTATCAATATGTCTTAGTTATATTCTTAATTTATTTAAATTCGGCAAATTTGTAGTTGGTAGTATAGGGAAAATTAAGTACGAAGATGTTTACAAAAGTTATCTAAACAAACAAATAGATTAAAGCTTAATACAGTTATTTAACATTGAACAAATAAGAAGTGGACAGAAATAAATTTCATATAAAATTTACGTCGTAATCCCCTGGCAACACTGACTAGTATTGTAAATGTTGATTTATCAACGTGTTTCATAATACAGACAGTTACTGCCATTCACAAAAATTATTATAGAAACTTTTTTGTCTCAAGCTCTACAATTTTAAAAATAGCTGTGAAAAAATCTATCGTCATAGAATTTTTCACAGCTTATCTTAGTATGTTTATATTATCCTTCATTATCAATTTGTTTGATAACTTTACATGGATTTCCTACTGCTAGACTATTTGGTGGGATATCTTTAGTTACTACACTACCTGCTCCAATGACACTACCTTGTCCTATCGTTACTCCTGGCATAACTGCAACGTGTCCACCAAACCACGTATTACTACCAATAACTATTGGCTCTGCTAACTCTAACCCTTCATTACGTTTTTTATAGTCTAACGGATGCGTCGCAGTATAAAATCCACAATTCGGTCCAATAAACACATTATCACCAATGGTAATACTGCCACCATCCATAAAATAACAATTCGTATTCACAAACACATTTTTACCTAAAGTGACATTCCAACCATAGTCAGTATCAAATGGTATCGCAATATCTACATTGTTTGTCTTACTTTGGAACAACTCATCAATCAATTGTTTTCTTTGTTCATTATTACTTGGTCGTGTATGGTTCAAGTCAAAACACAGTTCTTTTGCTCGTTGTCTGTCTGCTATTAATTCTTGATCAAAGTTGGCATCATACCACTGATGGGCTAACATTTTTTCTTTCTCTGACATCCCAATTCCTCATTTCTATAATTTAAAATCATTCAATAGCAATTTTTATTTCATTGTTATAACAACTCACTTAGACGCTTTACTTTATTGTATCAATTACTTACTGTCTATACTTGTAATTTCTATAATTATGTTAAACAAATTTTTATATACTTTTCAACTTACTATACACAAAATAATCATTTATCGTACTTAAGTTGTATTTATTTTCAATACTCTGGACGCATGTTTTATCGATGGCAAACCGTTACAATATATGCAAGAGAAAAATAAAGGAGTTTGATAGCGATGAAAATGTTAGCAAGAGGTGCTGTAGCTATCTTAATTATTTTAGGATTAGCAAAAACAATCCAAGATTATGATGTTATTAACGAGTTAGATCAGCATTTGAGCGACAGTAACATCTCAAATACAGTCAATCAATTCAATAACTTTAAAGATTTACATGACTCGAAATTCAACCCATCTGATTTCTTTTAAGTCACCTTAGAAAAGCAAATCCAGAAGTCATTTTATGCCTTAACGTTTATTCATACATCCTTTAATAATACTCAAGACTTCTTTTATCATAGATTAATACAGAGTTTGTAGCATGATTATGTTGCAAGCTCTGTTTTTTTGGGGTTCTCTCCCAAATTGGAGTGATACATAATTATTTTTTAATTATTCACTTTTTATATATCAGTCCTGAAAAACATACTAAGATTAGCTGTGAAGAAATCTATGACGATAGATTTTTTCACAGCTATTTTTTATAGTTGTAGAGAGAGAAGTAGA
>NZ_PPQR01000043.1 GCF_002902085.1 Staphylococcus simiae | reverse complement strand
GTCCAATTTGAGAGAACATAAAAATCTAATTCTCCTCAACATAGTTTTATAATAGAAGAAATTATTTTATAAGTACTAACATAAAATTGAAGTAGTTATACTCCTTAAAATATTATTACAATTTTAATTAAAAATGTTACTTAATTGATAAATATATTAGCATGATTTAAAGTTATAATAATTAAAAGGAGATGTTTTAATGAAAGATTTAGAACAAAGTCTGCTGAAATTAGTATGGCAACAATTTTCTACTACTCAAATTCACCATTTACTTCGACAATTCCCCACTTTTTTAACTGCAGATCATTATGAACAATGCTATATGCTTGAACAATTTAAATATATTTCAACTAAAAGCAATTTACAGTTTAAACTTCAAATGTTTAAAAGGACCTCAACAGATGAAATTATGACATATTTTCAACAATTGAATATCAATTATCTCTCCATATTTAATGATGCCTATCCTCATTTTTTAAAACAAATTTATGATTTCCCATTTGTACTTTTTTATCAAGGTCAACTTCAAATATTGCAACATTATAATACATTGGCAATTATAGGTTCTAGACAAGCTGGTTCGTATACGAAAAATGTGTTAAATCACTTTTTTCCAGAATTCGCTAATCATCAACTTACTATTGTTTCTGGTTTAGCAATAGGAGCTGATAGTTTTGCACATCAATTTGCACTTAAGCATCATTTGCCAACAGTAGCAGTTTTAGCTTTTGGCCATGAACATCATTATCCCAATGAAACTTTGTTATTAAGACAACAGATTGCTGAACAAGGTATTGTAATAAGTGAGTACATGCCTAAAAGTTCAATTGCAAAATATAGGTTTCCAGAACGAAATCGTTTAATTAGTGGTTTATCAAAGGGTATTTTTATTACAGAAGCGAAAGAGCGTAGTGGGAGTCATATCACTATCGATTGTGCACTTGAACAAAATAGAAATGTTTATGTCTTGCCTGGTTCTATTTTTAATCCTTTAACTAGAGGTAATTTATTAAAGATTCAAGAAGGTGCGAAAGTAGTTATAGATGTAAAAGATATCATTGAAGATTATCTATAATTTTACTGAGATAAAGAATATTTCTCGATACATGTTATATCTGTTTTACAATTAATTTATTAATTAAATACACATGAATAAAACGGAAGAAATTCCAATTTAAAATATTAAAACGTTGACAAATACAAATTTAAGCGTTTATCATTTATCTTTAGTAATTAGATTAGCAAGGGGGAAATCACTTTGGCAGATAATTTAGTCATTGTTGAATCGCCTGCAAAAGCTAAAACCATTGAAAAATATTTAGGTAAAAAATATAAAGTTATAGCTTCAATGGGACATGTGAGAGACTTACCTAGAAGTCAAATGGGTGTCGACACTGAAGATAACTATGAACCAAAATATATAACAATACGTGGAAAAGGTCCTGTCGTTAAAGAGTTAAAAAAACATGCAAAGAAAGCAAAAAAAGTTTTCTTAGCTAGTGACCCCGACCGCGAAGGTGAAGCAATTGCTTGGCATTTATCAAAAATATTAGAATTAGAAGATTCAAAAGAAAATCGTGTAGTATTTAATGAAATAACAAAAGATGCAGTAAAAGAAAGTTTTAAACACCCTAGAGAAATTGAAATGGACTTAGTTGATGCACAACAAGCACGTCGTATATTAGATAGATTAGTAGGTTACAATATTTCACCAGTCCTTTGGAAAAAAGTGAAAAAAGGCCTATCTGCAGGACGTGTTCAATCAGTTGCATTAAGATTGGTTATAGATAGAGAAAATGAAATAAGGAACTTCAATCCAGAAGAATATTGGACAATTGAAGGAGAATTTAGATATAAAAAGTCTAAATTCAATGCTAAATTTCTTCATTATAAAAACAAACCATTTAAACTAAATACAAAAAAAGATGTTGAAAAGATTACAACGGTGCTTGATGGAGATCAATTTGAAATCACAAATGTTAACAAAAAAGAAAAGACACGTAATCCTGCCAATCCATTTACAACATCAACATTACAACAAGAAGCAGCACGTAAATTAAACTTTAAAGCTAGAAAAACGATGATGGTAGCTCAACAATTATATGAAGGTATAGACTTAAAAAAACAGGGAACTGTTGGTTTGATCACTTATATGCGTACAGATTCAACTAGAATTTCTGATACAGCAAAAGCTGAAGCAAAGGATTATATCATTGATAAATATGGGAATGAATATGTGTCAAAACGTAAAGCAAGTGGTAAACAAGGTGACCAAGATGCGCATGAAGCAATAAGACCTTCTAGTACATTGCGTACACCTGATGACATGAAACCATTTCTTACTAGAGATCAATATCGTCTTTACAAATTGATTTGGGAAAGATTTGTCGCAAGTCAAATGGCACCAGCTATTTTAGATACAGTTGCTCTTGATGTAACACAAGGTGATATTAAGTTCAGAGCAAATGGACAAACAATTAAATTTAAAGGCTTTATGACTTTATATGTTGAAGCTAAAGATGATAAAGATAGCGATAAAGAAAATAAATTACCTAATTTAGAACAAGGCGACCAAGTTACAGCTACAAATATAGAACCGGCACAACACTTTACTCAACCACCTCCACGATATACAGAGGCGCGTTTAGTAAAAACATTAGAAGAATTGAAAATTGGCAGACCGTCAACTTATGCACCAACGATTGATACGATTCAAAAGAGAAATTATGTCAAATTAGATAGTAAACGTTTTGTACCAACTGAACTAGGTGAAATCGTACATGAACAAGTTAAAGAATATTTTCCAGAAATTATTGATGTAGAGTTTACGGTTAATATGGAAACATTACTCGATAAAATTGCTGATGGTGATACAAATTGGCGTAAAGTCATCGGAGGATTTTATAGTAGTTTTAAACAAGATGTTGAACGTGCTGAAGAAGAGATGGAAAAAATTGAAATTAAAGATGAGCCTGCTGGTGAAGATTGTGAAGTCTGTGGTTCACCAATGGTGATCAAAATGGGTCGTTATGGTAAATTTATGGCTTGTTCAAATTTCCCAGATTGCCGAAATACTAAAGCAATTGTTAAATCAATTGGAGTAACTTGTCCAAAATGTAAAGAGGGAGAAGTTGTCGAAAGAAAATCTAAAAAGAATCGTATTTTTTATGGTTGTTCAAAATATCCAGAATGTGACTTCATATCATGGGATAAACCAATTGGAAGAGACTGTCCAAAATGTGATCACTTTTTAGTTGAAAATAAAAAAGGTAAAACAACACAAGTCGTTTGTTCAAATTGTGATTATAAAGAGGAAGCACAAAAATAATTGTTTTATGAGCTTTAAATTTAATAAATCATTAACTAAGAGATTGAAACTGTGTTAGCGTTTCAATCTCTATTATTGACGCTAAATTCACTTTGAAAATATAATGTTATATATAAAATGATTAGAAGTATAACAATTAAGCAAAATATTAATATCATGATCATGCAATGAAATTTTTTATAAAGGAGAGTTACAATGACTCAAACTGTTAACGTTATTGGAGCTGGATTAGCTGGATCTGAAGCAGCATATCAATTAGCTGAAAGAGGTATAAAAGTTAATCTTATTGAAATGCGTCCAGTAAAACAAACACCAGCACATCATACAGATAAATTTGCAGAATTAGTGTGTTCAAACTCATTAAGAGGAAATGCCTTAACTAATGGTGTTGGTGTATTAAAAGAAGAAATGAGAAGACTAAACTCTTTAATTATTAAAGCAGCTGATAAAGCACGTGTTCCAGCTGGTGGGGCATTAGCAGTGGATAGACATGATTTTTCTGGATATATAACAGAAACATTAAGAAATCATGAAAATATTAATGTAATTAACGAAGAAATTAATTCTATTCCTGAAGGTTACTCAATTATTGCAACTGGTCCTTTAACAACTGAAAATTTAGCGCAAGAAATTGTTGACATTACTGGTAAAGATCAATTGTATTTTTATGATGCAGCAGCGCCTATCATTGAAAAGGAATCCATTGATATGGATAAAGTATATTTAAAATCAAGATATGATAAAGGTGAGGCAGCATATTTAAACTGTCCTATGACTGAAGAAGAATTTAATCGCTTTTATGATGCAGTATTGGAAGCAGAAGTTGCACCAGTAAACGATTTTGAGAAAGAAAAATATTTTGAAGGTTGTATGCCGTTTGAAGTCATGGCTGAACGTGGTCGTAAGACTTTATTATTTGGTCCTATGAAACCAGTTGGCTTGGAAGACCCTAAGACGGGTAAAAGACCATTTGCAGTAGTGCAATTAAGACAAGATGATGCAGCTGGCACTTTATATAATATTGTTGGTTTTCAAACGCATCTTAAGTGGGGAGCACAAAAAGAAGTTATTAAATTGATTCCGGGCTTAGAAAATGTTGATATCGTACGTTATGGTGTTATGCATAGAAATACTTTTATAAATTCACCGGATGTTTTAAATGAAAAATATGAATTGATTAATCAACCTAATATTCAATTTGCTGGTCAAATGACAGGAGTAGAAGGTTATGTTGAAAGTGCAGCAAGTGGACTTGTAGCGGGTATAAACTTAGCACATAAAATGTTGGGTAAAGGCGAAGTTGTCTTTCCAAGAGAGACAATGATAGGAAGTATGGCATATTATATTTCTCATGCTAAAAATGAAAAGAACTTCCAACCTATGAATGCTAATTTTGGATTATTACCTTCACTAGAAAAACGCATTAAAGATAAGAAAGAAAGATATGAAGCTCAAGCACATCGTGCACTTGATTACTTGGAAAACTACAAAAAAACATTATAGATAGTTAAAAAGACTAGAAGTACTATTTTAAAATTTGCATGGCTTTAGTTAGCATTTTGTAAATTTAGAACAAATACAATTCTAGTCTTTTTTAATTGAATGATTTTTGTATATTTATCATCTTGTCAGATATGAAGTTGAATTGTCTTATCTATATGAAATTGATATAAAAAATGTAATACTTTAAACTGTGAATCAAGTCGCTTTTAAATTGGTAAATATAATAATAATTCACTTTTATATTTAGATTAACTAATATACAGTGGGATAATGTTGAGTTGATTCAGCTTCGCGAACTATTTTTGTTACACATTTTTGACAATTTAAAAGAATATTATCAAGATGAGTTA
>NZ_PPQR01000041.1 GCF_002902085.1 Staphylococcus simiae | reverse complement strand
TTGTTAGATATTTAATATCAATTTTAAATGTTTATACTGACCTCGGCAACCTCTCTTAAGCTATTAATGAGATATATACGAACCATATCATTTTTTATTTTTTTAATTAAATCATTTTTGAAGTAATTTTTCTCTTGTAATTGTTCATTATCGATTAATTGTTGTCGCATACATCCTTTTAAAAAATCTTCTTCAAAGATTGGAGTATACCACTTACCATTCTCTTCTATCATGATATTACCAATATCAAATTCTAATATTTTACCTTTATTATCATATAGCAATATTAAATCTGTCGTATGCATATGCGCTAGATGTTTTCTATGGGTTGTCTTGTTTGTAACAATTTCCCTTGGTACATGCTGGCTTGCCTTTTCAAATTGTGCTGTAAACATTTCCTTATTTGCAATTGGTGCTGCGATATAATCAAACTCACCTTGTCTATTCAATGAAATTTTCAAACGATAAATTCCTTGTACATAGTTTACTTTTAATAATGATATCAAATTATGCCAATCTTCAATATTAAATGTAAAACCTAATTGATGACTTGACTGTTGTATACGTTTTGTATGATACTCCAACCTTGGAATATCCCCATGGTCTATTTTCATTGTTTCAAATAATTGCATTATAACATCTCCAAAAGCTTCGTTTTATCATAAAATTCTTGTACTTCATCCTCGGCTACAGAGTTAATAGTAATACCGGCACCAACACCGTATATAGCTTGATTATTACGATACTCAATCGTACGAATTGGAATATTAAAAATCATTCTCGCATCTCGTGTAGGTAATAATAATCCTATCGTCCCACAATATATCGATCTCACAGACGTTTCTAATGACTGAATGTATTTCATCGTATTTAATTTTGGTGCTCCTGTAATCGAACCGCATGGAAATAGTGCAGTCAATATATCATGTAATTGTTGATTGCTAGAAAGTTGGCCACACACCATCGATGTCATTTGAAAAACTGTCTTATACTGTTCTATAAAAAATAATTTATATACTGCAATAGTGCCTTGTTTAGCAATTCTAGAAATATCGTTACGTAGTAAATCGACAATCATGACATTCTCCGCTTGATCTTTCGTTGAATTTGCTAATATTTCATAGTTCTTTTTATCTTCTTTAGTCGTTTTTCCTCTTGGCATAGTACCTTTCATTGGTTTACTCACTATCATGTTGCTTTGACTTTTAAACTCTCCTTTTTGAAAAAATAACTCCGGAGAAATGGAAGCAACTTTAACTTCATCAGTGTCCATTAATACGGTATAATTACCGTTACTTTCTTGTGTTAAATTATAATACAACTCAGAGATTGGATAAATAATACGATCAACTAATCTTGTTGTATAATTAACTTGATAAGTATTTCCTTCAACTATAGCTTGTTGAATCTGCTTAATATTATTCATCATAGTTTGTTGTGATGTTTCAAAAGTAAATTGATGTTTAGCCTTATGTCTTACTGTATGATTAATATAACTTGGTTGCCATTCAACTTTGTCAAAGCTATAGGCTACAGCATATATGTCATCCTTCTGTAAATCATATGTTATCATATTGACATTAAAATGTTGTGCCGCTTCATAACTAAGATATATTGCTACATATCTTCCAAGTCGTTGCTGCTGTTCAGCAAATTTTACAACTTCTGCAACCGATGCTAAGGATTGAGCAACACATTTATCAGCATATTTATGACATTTTAAATGATATGTTTCATAGTCATCTTCATTAATATAATAGCGGTAATTAAATATGATCGTCATTAGCGTACATTACCTCCTGCAAAAACAATTTAATCTGGTCATGACCAAATTCACTTAGAATTGATTCTGGATGATATTGTAATCCATATAATGGTAAATGATTATGAGCAATTCCCATGATCACATTATCTTCATTTCGAGCTGTAACAACGATATCTGGCGGTAATGTATCAATATCAGCCATTAATGAATGATATCTCATAACTTTAAAGTTTTGTGGTAACCCTTGAAATAACCTATGATTATTATGTTGAATAACTGTTGTTTCACCATGTACAGGATAGCTATTATGTATAACATTTCCACCATAATATGTATATAAAATTTGAAAACCTAAACAGATACCTAGAATCGGAACATCACTAGCAAACATTGATAATACGTCATACAAAATAGGATAGTCTTCTGGCTTACCTGGCCCTGGTGAAATAACAATAGCACTTGGAAAATGATGTTGTAGATAAGATAGTGATAGCTCATTAATTGATATGACTTCAATTTTGTCTGTAGTTTGAGTTGCCAAATAGTCTATTAAATTATACGTAAATGAATCATTATTATCTATAACTATAATCATGTTAAACTCCCACTTTGTTCATTATTTATTATCATTTTAATTACTTATACTTAATATCATCATTAAGTAACCTTGATTTTCATACATAGATAGTTTATTCTAATCAACGTAACTAAAATAATATTCAGAGGTTCCTAGCTGAAACCCTCTATAAAAAACTAGACATTGAAATTAAAAACTTTTGTTGGTACTACTATTATTTATATTATAGAAGTAATCCATTTCTTTCGTCTATCTTTTATGGAGATAGGCTTTTTTTATTGTACTAAAAAGACATTTTAACGAAAACAAACTTTGATATTATCATTTATTCTAAAATTAATAGGAGCGATAACTATGACAGAAAGCGTATTGCAAAATGAAAAAGCACTCGTAGTATTTAGTGGTGGTCAAGATAGTACAACTTGCTTATTTTATGCTAAAAAATATTTTAAAGATGTCGAACTCGTAACGTTTAATTATGGCCAAAGACACGATAGCGAAATTGAAGTTGCCAAACAAATAGCTCAAGAACAAGGTTTAAAACACCATGTCTTAGATATGTCATTATTGTCTCAACTTACACCTAATGCTTTAACTAATCATGAGATGGAAATCAGTAATAATGAAGATGGTATACCTAATACTTTTGTCCCTGCCCGCAACTTATTATTCTTATCATTCGCTGGTGCATTAGCTTATCAAATCGATGCCAAACATATCATTACTGGTGTGTGTGAAACAGATTTTTCTGGTTACCCAGATTGTCGTGATAACTTTATTAAATCTATGAACGTTACTTTAAGTCTGGCTATGGATAGAGACTTTGTTATCCATACACCTCTTATGTGGCTAGACAAAGCTGCTACATGGGAACTTAGTGATGAATTAGGCGTCTTAGATTATATACGTAACAACACGATCACTTGTTATAACGGCGTTATTGGCGATGGTTGTGGTGAGTGCCCATCATGTCAGTTACGTCAACGTGGTTTAACACAATATTTAGAAAGAAAAGGAGCTAAATAATTATGCTACAACAAATTTATCCAAGTACTGATCACCCTTTTCAATTTGAACTTAATAAAGATTTCAATTTTTCTGCTGCTCATTTTATTCCTAGTGAAGATGCTGGCAAATGTATGCGTACCCATGGACATACTTATTTTGTCAACTTGACTATTGCTGGTGATGAATTAGATCATAATGGTTTTTTAGTTAATTTTAGTTATTTAAAAAAATTAATTCATGATCAATTTGACCATGATTTATTAAATCAATTACCTGCATTTGAAGGTCAGTCACCTTCTACGGAAGTAGTAGCACACAAAATATATAGTATCGTTCAAGAAGAATTAAATACTAGAGACAATCACCCACAATGTGTTCAAGTATATTTACGTGAAACACCAACTAGTTACGTTGTATTTAGACCAAAGGAGTGTCAACAACACAATGGCTAAAGTTCCAGTATTAGAAATATTTGGACCAACCATTCAAGGTGAAGGTCGTGTTATTGGGCGTAAAACCATGTTTGTCAGAACTGCAGGTTGTGATTATCGTTGTAGTTGGTGCGATTCAGCATTTACATGGGATGGCAGTGCAAAAGACGATATTCAATTGATGACTGCTGAAGAAATATATGATCAATTAGTTAAAGTTGGTGGAGATAGATTTAACCATGTAACCATTTCTGGTGGCAACCCGGCTTTAATCAAAGGTATCCAAGAATTAGTCGATTTATTTGATGCCAAAGGTATTGTTTCTGCTCTTGAAACACAAGGTAGTAAATTTCAACCTTGGATGACGCAGATTGATGATTTAACGATTAGTCCCAAACCTCCAAGTTCATCAATGATACCAGATTTAGCAAAATTAGATGACGTTATTTCACAATGTGTCAAATCATCATTAAATTTAAAAGTTGTTATTTTTGATGATAATGACTTTGAATTTGCCAAAATGATTCATCATCGTTATCCAGACATCCCTTTTTATCTTCAAGTAGGCAATCCGTATTTAGCTGATAATGTCGAAAATCATACGGCTAAATTATTACACAGATATGAACAATTAGTTGATATGGTCATCGATAGTAATGAAATGAATGATGTTTATGTATTACCACAACTACATACATTATTGTGGAGCAATATGAAAGGTGTTTAACTTAGATACTAAAACAAAAAGTATTATATACTTAATAAGATGATATAAATGATAGTAACTGTTTTAGATTAAGAGTGGTACTACGAAATATTTGATTTAAAACAAATTGTTTCGTGGTACCACTCCTTTATAAGTCTTATATAATGAATAAATAGATATATATTGATATAATTATTTATCAAAGTATAACGAATAGGAGTTAGACATGATTTCATATATTTTAATTAATATCGCTGTCGTCATACTTATAACTGGTTTAGATATATATCGACATCGACTGAAACATTTATCTTTAAGTGCAATGTTACTTGCAATAACTATTAATACAATAATAAATACATTTATATTAGATAAATTTAATTTTATTACTTTAACTACTATTAGCATGTTTATTATTTGGACCTTGTTACAAATATATGTAGATAATAAAATATCTCGTGCACTAATAAGTGAACAAAAATTTATTGCTATCATATTAACCATTGTTGTTAGTTTAACCCAACGCGTTACTGATTATTCAAGTACACAATCTATTTATATGTCTGTGCCATTTTTAGCACCAACCATCTTCTTAATCGGTTGTATATTTTTATTTGTAGCAACATTCCACAATGAATATAACCAATCAAACAAGAAACAATATCGCTTTCTAACTATTGGCTTGGTCATCATTAATATATCTTTTATTGTTATGATGATACTAACACCATATTGGTATTTATACTTAATTATTTATATGATCTTCACGTTATTTCTTTTTTGGCAAAAAATATTTAACTTCAATTAGCATACTAGTAAACAACGACTTCATTAATAATGATTGTCGTTGTTTTTTATTTTTCATTTATTATTCAATATCATTAAACGGTCATTTTATTACAAGATTATTGTTAAATTTTAACTTCATTTAATTGTAATTAAGAAATAGTTAATGGTATCTCATACACCTTCATTTTAAAATTAAATTATAAAAATTAAAGAAATGAGGAACTTAATATGAATATTAAATATTTCTATGCAGCAGGAGCGATTGCAACCATATTATCTTTATCAGCATGTGGAAATTCAAATAATGATAATCATTCTGACAACAAAGCTAAAAGCGAAGATACAAATATCAAAACAGATACATCAAAACATTTAATGGGTACATTCTCATCTAAAAATGGAGAAAAAGTAGAAGGAAAAGCTGAAATTAAAGATGGTAAATTAATGTTAACAGATTATAAATCTTCAAAAGGTCCAGACTTACATGTCTATTTAACTAAAAATGGAGATATAAAAAAGGGTAAAGAAATTTCAACTGTAGATTATGATAAAAAAACTCAAACTTTCGACTTAAAACATGTTGATTTGAATAAATACAATGAAGTTACAATTTACTGTAAAAAAGCACATGTTATTTTCGGTGGAGCTAAATTAAAATAATATATACAGTTATTAAGGTGTCTGATTACTACATTGATTAGACACCTTACCTTGCATCTAATAATTTAAATTAACTAACAACATTATAAATAGAAAGTGTGTGAACATCATGAAAATATTACAACTTATTTTAATCTTTATCGTACGTTTAGTTTCAGGAACAATTATGTTACTACAAGGTTTTGAAAAATTAACTGGTAACTTTACTTTAAAAGGACTTGTACCTGTTATCAAAGATAATACTGATTCTCCAGTATGGTATAAATGGTTCTTTGAACATGTTGTTACGCATTCAACTTCATTATTTGATTTTGTTATACCTTTAGGTGAATTAGCTATTGGATTAGGATTACTATTCGGTGTACTATCTTATACTGCTAGTTTCTTTGGTGCTTTTGTTATGCTAAATTATATTTTAGCAGATATGATTTTTAGTTATCCTCTTCAGCTTGCTTTATTTATTATATTATTAATGCATCACAATACATTGAGACAACTTTCACTCCCATCTGTTATTAATTATATTAAGTCCTTTAAACATAGAGGTGAAAACAAACATGACACACATCCTTCTCGTAGATGATGAACAGGATATAGTTGATATATGCCAAACATATTTTGAATATGAAGGTTATCAAGTTACAACAACAACTAACGGACATGAAGCTATATCACTGTTGTCGTATGATATAGACATTATGATATTAGATATTATGATGCCCGAAGTTAATGGCTATGATATTGTTAAAGAAATGAAACAACAACAATTAGATATACCTTTTATTTATTTAACTGCCAAAACTCAAGAACATGATACTATTTATGCTCTAACTTTAGGGGCTGATGATTATATTAAAAAACCATTCAGCCCTAGAGAACTCGTTCTTCGTACCAATAATTTATTAAATCGTATTAAAAAGTACCAACATCACCCTATCGATCAATTAAACTTTGATGAACTTTCTCTCTGTAATTTAAGCAAAGTTATAACAATTAATGGTCATGATTTAACAATGCGTATTAAGGAATTTGAATTGCTTTGGTATTTAGCATCAAGAGAAAATCAAGTCATTTCTAAATCTGAATTACTTGAGGAAGTTTGGGGATATGATTTTTATGAAGATGCCAATACTGTAAATGTGCATATTCATAGAATTAGAGAAAAATTAGAGAAAGAATCATTTACTTCTTATACGATAACTACTGTGTGGGGCCTTGGATACAAATTTGAAAGGAGCAGTTAGTATGTTATCAATAAGAAGTCAAATTGTAATTAGTGTTATTAGCACTGTATTACTAACAACAATTATTTTAGCCATTGCTTATAAGTTAATGTGGTTCAATGGTCATATGACTGTCACTTTAACATTAACAACCATTATCACAAGTTGCCTAACTTTATTAATATGCAGTGTTTTTATAAATCCTTTAATTCAAAAAATAAAGCATTTTAATATTAAAACTAAACAGTTTGCTAATGGCAATATCATAACTAATGATCACGACTTCAATTCACCAAAAGAAATTTATGAATTAAATCAGTCTTTCAACAAAATGGCCGATGAAATTACGAAACAAATGGATCAAATTAAATCTGAACAACAAGAAAAAAACGAGTTAATTCAAAATTTAGCTCATGATTTAAAAACACCTTTAGCAAGTATTATTTCATATTCAGAAGGGTTAAGAGACGGCATCATTTCTAAAGATGACGAAATCAAAGCGTCCTACGATATTTTAATTAAACAAGCTAATCGTTTATCCTCTTTGTTTGATGCAATGACACATATCATTACTTTAAATACTGGTAAGACTTACCCCACTGAATTACTTCAACTCGACCAATTATTAGTCTCAATTTTACAACCTTATGAGCAACGTATAAGACAAGAAAATCGCACGTTAGTAGTTAATTTCTGTAGCAAAGTAGATGCATTTTATCAATATAGAATCCCTCTTGAACGTATATTAACCAATTTGCTAGATAATGCTATTAAGTTTTCTAGTATGGGTAGTCGTATTGACATCTCAATTAAAGACAATAAAGAATTACAAACGATAGATATTGCTATTAAGGATGAAGGTATTGGTATATTACCTGAACTTCAACATCGCATATTTGAACGTACCTTTAGAGTTGAAAATTCTCGTAATATTGAAACTGGAGGTTCAGGATTAGGACTTTATATTGCACAGGAATTAGCTCAACAAATTCATGCGCAAATAACAGTTAACAGTGATATTGATAGAGGTACTACGATGAATGTTAGTTTAAAAAAATTACACGTGCATAGTTGACAATCAAATAATAAAAAATAGGAGTGGGACAAAAATAATTATTTCAAAAACAAATTATTTCGTAGGCCCACCTCGGCAGGACTGACTAGGTTTGTAAAATGTTGATATATTAGCATTTTACAAACCAGACAGTTACTGCCAAATACTTAATTTTAAGTGTAAAATGCTTTTTGTGCCAACCTCATTTATGATTCAATCTTTTATGGTTTTTACTCTGTATAACCTGCATTAGCTTTTTGTACATCGGTTCTAGCTTTCCATTGCTCAAAGCTCTCATTTTCATCAGCATAATTCCAACCTGCACCACCTCCACCAGCACCTTTGGCTTTTTGCTCTGGTGACATATGAGTTAAATTATACTGCGCTTGCTTTGCATTTAAATAATCCTGATATTCTTTATTATTTGTATTCTTCATACTTTGAATAGCGTATTCTGAATTAGTTAAGCCATTATGCTCTGATCTACTTTCTTCTTGTAAACGTTGATTCGCCTCAGCCTGTGTCTCAACATGATTATTTTGATTGCTATTTTGATTATTATTCATCGCGCTATTGTCATTTATGTCGTTATTTTCTTTGTCATTCTTATGTATATTACTCGTCTTATTCTCACTATTATCCTTATGTTCTTCATGTTTATTAGCTGTTTGACTCTCTTTATCATTACAACCTGTTAAAATAATTGATGCACTAACTCCAGCTACTAATAAATGTCTAATTTTCATACATAACCATCCTTTTGTTTTTTATAATTATATTTTAACACAATATATTTCACAAATTTATGTTAAATATTAATTATTGGATTCAAATATACTAAAAATTGTAATAAGCCAAATATTACCAACATTTATTATTATAAAAAATGCCGCTAGTGTCTTATCTATATCATTCTTAATCAAAAAAATTCCCTACAAAGACAAGAAAGTCATCTTTGCAGGGTTTACATAACTATTATTTTTCATCATAGTATCGAATATTAGGTTGTGTTAAATCGGTCGTCTGGATAATATATTTTGGTCGACCCTTAACTTCATAATATATTCTACCTATATATTCTCCAACAATTCCTATCGAAATGAGTTGTATACCTCCTAATAGTAAAATTGCTGCTATGGTTGTGAAATAGCCAGGAATATTTATGCCAGATATTAAAATATTAATAAATAGATAAACAATGTATAAAATACTAATTGAAAAGATAAATAATCCTAGATATATCATTAGTCGTAAAGGTTTATTATTAAAAGAAATTAATCCATCAATACCATAATTTAACAGTTTAGCAAAAGACCACTTTGATTCTCCTTGTTGCCTTTCAATATTTTGATACATAAAGACTTTAGTATTGTATCCAATCCATTCAAACAAACCTTTTGAAAAACGATTGTATTCGTCTAATGACGCAATAGCTTTGACAGCTCTTTGGCTTAATAATCTAAAATCACCAACACCATCAGCAAATTGTATCTCTTCAACAAAATTATTAACTAATTTATAATAAGCTCTAGTCATCATTTTGCGACTCAAATTTTCACCATCACGATTTCTTTTGGCAATAACTTGATCATAACCTTCTTTAAAACCTGCTATCATTTCTGGTATATATTCTGGTGGATGCTGTAAATCGCAATCAATCATAACAACGGCATCATAATTTTGACTATGTTGAAAGCCTGCTATCATAGCTGCTTCTTTACCAAAATTACGACTAAACGAAATATAATTGACACGCTTATCTTTAGCAGCAATCTCTTGTAACTGATCAATCGTCAAATCCTTACTTCCATCATCAATAAATAATAAATTATAGTGATAATTTTGTAGTTCACTGTCTTTAGTCATGATTGTTGTCAATTTCTTATATGTTGCCACTAAAACTTCTTGTTCATTATAACAAGGTATGATGACCCTTATCTCCATTTGCGTCCATCCTTCTCACTTAATTACTTTTAGAATTAAGTGATATTTTATTAATGTTCTATAACAATAAGTACTTCATTTTTATTAGTCCACTTCAATTTTTTCAAACGCTTTCTTACATATGACTATTTTAAATCTCCAATTCTAACTTTATCTGGATCTTTACCTTGTCGTGCATTTTTATTTAAGCTATCTATTTCAGCTACTTCAGTTATTTCTAAATTAAAATCAAATAGATCATAGTTTTCACGAATTCGTTCAGGCGTTTTAGATTTAGGAATAATAATTCTATTATGCGCCAAATGCCAGCGTAATACTATTTGAGCAGGCGTTTTTTGATATTTTTCAGCTAATTTAACTATAACAGGATCTTCTAGTAATCCTCTATTTCTCATTAACGGCATCCATGCTGTTACTTTAATGTCATGGTTATCGCAAAACTCTTGTACATCTTGTTGATTAAAATATGGATGTAATTCAATTTGATTAACCATCGGCTTAATGTTAGTATGTGCCATTAATTTTTCTAAATGATGTTGTTTAAAATTACACACACCAATCGCTTTAACCTTACCTTGCTCATAAAGTTCTTCCATCGCTTGGTAACTTTCAATAAATAAACCATCAGCTTCACAAGGCCAATGAATTAGAAACAAATCTAAATAATCAGTACCTAAATGTTCTAGTGATTTTTGAAAGTATTCAAATGTCTTGTCATATCCTTGATAATCATTCCATAATTTAGTTGTGATAAATAAATCTTCACGTGGAATATCACTTTGCGATAATGCACGGCCTAAAGCTTGTTCATTGCCATAAAAATAAGCGGTATCAAAGGCACGATAACCAGCATCTAGTGCTGTTGTGACTACTTTTTCCATTCCATCGTCATCTATTTTATAAACACCTAAACCAACTGATGGCATTGGATAACCATTATTCAAAATTTGGCTGTCATTTATCATTTATAATCGCTCCATTCATAAAAATATACTTATACATAACATACCCCAAAAACAGCTACTAACTCAATTAAAAGTACAAAAGTATATATTAATTTATAAAATATATGCAATTAGAAAATTCATCATATTTAATATCAACATTTATGTGACAAGCCAAAATAAAAACAACTTAAGATTTCATAATCTCAAGCTGTTTGTTTTAATCTTATTCAGATTTATCGTCTACTTCATCATCTTCACCGATCGTTGGTCTTGTGGCATTAAATTCATAATTTAAAATTACCCAAACAATTTGATGATTATCAATTTCAGATACTACCCATCGATCATAAGTTGTGTTAACAAAATCATCTTTTTGTAGATTCGTATTACGTGACTGTAACCAACCACCAATCGTATCAATATCCTCTGAATCTTCAAATTCAATGCCAAAGTCATCAGTTAGATCATCTAACAACACTCTACCATTAATTTGGAATGTTTTATCGTCAATCTTAACGATATCATTAACTTCATCATCATCAAATTCATCACGAATTTCACCAACAATTTCTTCAAGTATATCTTCCATTGTTAAAATACCAGCTGTACCACCATATTCATCAATGATTAAACTAATATGTACATGTTCACGTTGCATTCTAATTAATGCATCACTGATACGTGTCGTTTCAGAAATCATAGGTAATTCATGAATATAGTTTGCAATTTTAATAGGTTTCCCTGAAGCATACTCAGTTAAAAATTCTTTAACATTAATAAAACCTTTGATATGGTCTTTATCACCATCATCAGAAATTGGATAACGTGTAAACTGATGTTCTTTAATTGTTTCAAGTAATTCATCTACATTGAATGGTTCATTTAACGTTACCATTTGTGTTCTAGGCACCATGATATCTTTGGCATGTCTTTCATCAAATGAAAAGATATTTTGCATATATGCCAATTCTGTTTGGTTAATTTCTCCACCATTATAACTATTATTAATAATAATTTTAATTTCTTCTTCTGACATAGCATCATTTTGAGCATCTGGATCAACACCAAACATTCTTATAATAACACGAGCCGAACCATTCATTAACCAAATTAATGGTTTCATAATATTACCAAAATAAAATAATGGACGTGCATATAATAAGGCAATGCGTTCTGTATGTTGAATAGCAAATGATTTAGGTGCTAATTCACCTAAAACGACATGTAAATACGTCACAATAATAAATGCTACAGCAAATGAAATTGTTGTAATTAATGCACTAGGTAAATGCATTGCTTCAAATAAAGGACGTAAAAGTTTATTAAAAGTCGGTTCTCCTAACCAACCCAAACCTAAAGATGTTACTGTAATACCTAATTGACATGCTGAAAGATAATAATCTAAGTTTGCAATCATTGCTTTAACGATTTTAGCTGGTTTATTACCTTCATCTGCTAATTGCTCTATCCTTGTTGCTCTAATTTTTACTAATGCAAATTCTGATCCTACAAAGACAGTAGTTAATGCAATTAATAAAATAAATATAATCAAACTAATTATGGTCGAAGTCTCCAAGTTTATTCCCTATCTCTAGGGATTCACCTCCATATAATGTGTGTCACTGATGGGTAACACGTATTCTTTATAATCTAAGTAGTTGCTGATAAGATTACATGCTATGGCCTTCCCATTGCGACACCTCCGAAAAAAATGTATTGCTTCTATTTTAGCACAATATTTTATGCTTTTGTAAATAAATGATATACCTTTTATATTTCAATATATTATTTAATAAGGTTTATAGTTATGCTTTTTACCATTTTTTATGGTAGTTATAACATCGATTTGATCATTTACGATAACTAAGTCAGCATCTTTGTTTTCTTTAATACTTCCTTTACTATCATCAATATTTAAAGCAATAGCCTGATTTAAACTCGTTACACGCCATAACTCTTCTAGATGAGCTTCGGTATAGTTAAGTAAATTGTGCAAGCCTTGATTCATTGTTAATATACTTCCAGCTAATGTTCCATCAGCTAATCTAGCTTCATTATCTTTGACAATAACATTTTGCCCACCAAGATCATAATCTCCATCAGGCATACCTTTTGCACGCATGGCATCAGTGATTAAATAAAAATGTTTATTCCCTTTTAATCGATAAGCAATATTTACAGCTGCTGGATGAGCATGTACGCCATCTACAATTAATTCTGTATTAAGCTGCTCACTTAACCAAGCTGCACCAAATACCCCTGGTTCTCTATGAAGGAATGGTGATGCAGCATTGTATAAATGTGTAATATGTTTCGCACCATTCGTCACTGCTTCATTTGTTTGATCAAAAGTTGCAATTGTATGACCTATTGAAAAAATAAATTCATCTTTCAAATCATTTAATGTGTCTAATGCGCCTTCTACTTCCGGAGCAAAGGTAATAATTTTTATTAAACCATTAGCAGTTTGTTGCAAGTTGCGAATTTTTTCACTAGAAGGTCGCTGAACAAATTGTGGATGTTGTGCACCTACTTTATGTTCAGAAATAAACGGGCCTTCTAAATGTATACCGATGATTTCTGCACAGTCATCAGTACTTTGTTGTTGACTATAATTAGCAATATTACTTAACGCTTTTGTAATATTGTCAGTTGATTGTGTCATGGTCGTTGCTAAAAATGACGTTGTACCTTCTGATAGCAATGACTGTGATAAATGTTGTAAACCTTTAAATGAAGCATCCATGGCGTCTTCACCATAACCACCATGAATATGAATATCTATAAAACCAGGTAATATATGATGACCTTTAGCATCGATCATTTCGACATGCTGACGTTCATTAACATCAAGTTGTTGTACAAAATCCCCTTGTCCAACTTTCTTAATTTTGCCATCACAAATATGTATATAACCTTGTTCAATTTTCCCATGTTCTGTATAAACATTACCATTATAAATGATTGTTTGTGACACGTTATAACCTTCTTTGCTCAATTTTTCCTTAAAGTCAGTCATTATTTTACTATATGTTTAATTATTCTCATATTAATATACTTTATAAAGTGGATAATCTATCAATTTATTATCTTTTTAAATCAGTCAATTTGAGTTTGATACCATAAGTTCTGTAGTTATAACTTCATCTTATAGTTAAATAAGAAACACTAAAAAGTACAATCATTAATTCAATTGCAACATTTGTATTTACTAAATTTAATAGCAAAACAATGTCAATTCTAAAGATAAAAGGTTCTCTATTTTTTTCAGGACTGATAAATAAAAAGTGAATAATTTAAAATATAAATTATTTTTAAGCCGAGACTCCTGAGGTAGGGACCCAACACAGAGAAACTGTGAAACAGTTTCTACAAGAAATGCAGGGACCCGTCATAGAAAAATTTTAAAAAGGATTACAGTTGACACTATTAGTGCAACTGCATAAGAACTAGTAAAGATTATAAATCTAACTAGTTCTAAATGTGCAAAACGGGCAAGGTTGGGGTGCGAGGCTTAAAAAAATAATTATGTATCAGTCCAATTTGGAAGAGAATCAGACAAAATAAAAACAGAAGTTGAAACGCTTATGTCTCAACTTCTGTTACATCTCAATTATTCATCCATTGCTTCAGATGCTTCAATTTCAGTTTTTGTTACTTTTGGTTTTAAAATACCATACATTAACGCTGAAACAATTGTACCAACTACTAATGCAAGTAATGTTTGTAAAATGTGTGAGAAGTCAGTCCCTACAATTACAAAGATACCACCATGAGGTGCTGCAATGCGTGAACCTAAACCTAACGCAATCGCTCCACCAACACCTGAACCAACCATCATTGATGGAATAACACGTAATGGGTCAGCAGCTGCAAACGGAATAGCACCTTCTGTAATAAATGATAAGCCCATTACATAGTTTGGAATAATAGATCCACGTTGTTCTTTAGTAAATTTACGTTTGAATATTAACATTGCTGTTGCAATTGCTAATGGTGGAATCATTCCTCCAACCATAGCTGCTGTTATTGGTGCAGCATTTCCTTCAGTTAAGGCTGCTGTCGCAAATACATATGCTGCTTTATTGAATGGACCACCCATATCAATCGCCATCATAGCGCCAATAACTAAACCTAATAACATAATATTTGAACCTGATAAACTATTTAATCCATTTAATAATAAATGATTAAGCCATGAAGCTGGTGGATTAAAGACATACACCATTAGTAATCCAGTTGCTGAAACTGTAAGTAAAGGATAGATAAGTGTAGGTTTCAATCCTTCTAATGATTGAGGTAAATTACGAACTAATGCTTTAACACCTTGAGTTAAGTAACCTGCTAAGAAACCTGCGATAATACCACCAATAAATCCTGAACCGCCAGAAATTGCTAGCATACCACCAACAAGACCAGCTGCAAATCCTGGTTTATCAGCAATACTACGCGCAATGAAACCTGCTAAGATAGGAATAATTAAGGCAAAGGCACTCTTATTACCAATATTCCACAATTGTTCTGCAAAGGCGTTATACTCAGAACTTTTTGGATCAAATGAGTTAGCACCGAATAAGAATACGATTGCCATAATAATACCACCTGAAATTACAAGCGGTAACATATTAGAAACACCGTTCATTAAGTGCTTATAAAATGCTTTTCCTGGACTTAATTTTTCATTATTGTTATCTGAGTCAGCTTTATGATTACCATCACGAGCTACAAATGGTTTACGACTTGTATCTAAAGCCATATTGATTAATTCTTCTGGACGTTTAATACCGTCTGCTACAGGTACCTCAACAACATTTTTACCATCAAAACGATCTGTATTAACATGAACATCTGCTGCAACAATAATACCCGTTGCACGTTTTATATCTTGTTCTGTTAAATGATTTTTTATACCCCCGGAACCATTTGTTTCTACTTTGATTTTTACACCCATTTTTTCAGCTTGTTTTTTCAAAGCATCTCTAGCCATATAAGTATGAGCAATACCAGTAGGACATGCTGTGACAGCTAGCACATAAGGTTCATTAGAATCTTGGGCTTCATTATTTTGTGTGTCAACAGTTGCAGCTTGTTGCTCTTGTTCTTCTTCTTTAGTAGCTTCATCATCTGCAGCGTCTATGATTTGTAATACTTCCTCTGGTGTCGCTGCATTCAATAATTTATGGCGGACATTTTCATCCATTAAAATACCTGATAATTTTGCTAATGCATCTAAATGTGTTTGAGCGCCACCTTCTGGAGCTGCAATCATAAAGAATAAATGTGCTGGTTGCATATCTAAACTTTGATAATCCACACCTTGTTTTGATTTACCGAATGCTATTGCTGGTGATTTAACTGCAGCAACTTTAGCATGAGGAATCGCAATACCCTCACCAATACCTGTTGTACTTTGAGATTCACGATTATGAATAGCTTCTTTAAATGCTTTTACATCACTAAGTTTACCTGCTTTATCTAATTGATTAACTAATTCATCGATGACACCATTTTTATCTGTGGCAGTTAAATCCATCGCAATTGTATCTTTTGTCAGTAATTCAGTAATTCTCATTGAGTTCACTCCCCATCAAGTACAGAAATTGTAACTTGAGATTTTATTTTTTCTATATCATCTCTTGTGGCTAAGTCATCATTAAATGCGGTAGCAGTTCCACATGCAACTGCTTGTTGAAACGCTTGTTCAATAGATAAACCTTGTGATAAACCAGCAACCATTCCCGCTACAGTGCTATCACCAGAACCTACTGTATTAATTACTTTACCTTTTGGATTAACAGCTTTGATACTTTGCTTACTATCAATATAAATTGCACCATCTCCACCTAATGAAACAATGACCGATTTGGCACCCTGTTGTAAAATTTGACGTCCATATTTAACAACATCAAGATCATTTGTGATTGTCGTGTTAAACATAACTTCTAATTCATCTTTATTAGGCTTGATAAATAATGGGTGATATGGCAATACAGTTTCTACTAATTCTTTTTCTGCATCAACTACTAATTGTGCACCAGTTTGTTGCGTAATTTTAGCAATCTGCGCATATGCATCACTAGGAATACTTGTAGGCACACTTCCTGCTACAATGACTACATCCGATTCAGTTGTATTGCTAATCTGATTTAATAAATCTTCAAACTGTTTGGCAGTTACATTAGGTCCAGGTGCGTTAATTTCAGTTTCTTGTCCTGTTTTTAATTTAACGTTAATTCGAGTATCTTCATCAACTTCAATGAATTGCGCTTGAATATGGCTATCGATTAGCGTTTGAGAAATAAATTTCCCAGGAAAACCACCTGCAAAACCTAAAGCAGTAGAATCTACATCTAATGTTTTCAATACGCGAGACACGTTAATTCCTTTACCACCTGCGAATTTATAAGTCTGTTTCGCTCTGTTTAATCCATCAATTTTAAAATCATCAGTAAACATGATGTAATCAATAGAAGGATTAAACGTTACTGTGTAAATCATATGAACCTCCTATAAAACTGTATTTATAACGAAACTCTGCTGAGTCTTTGTTGTTCAATGCTTTATCTGAAGTGATGATTACTGTCTGTTCATTCATAGAGACACGTGCAAAAAATACTTTATTAAACTTTGAATGGTCAATTAATATAAATGATTGATTTGCCAATTGTATTGCAGTTTGTTTCACTAATGCCTCTTGTTCATCAGGTGTTGTTAAACCAAAGGTGATATCTAGACCGTTCATTCCTAAAAATGCTTTATCAAAACAATATCGTCGTAACGTTTCGACTGCACTAGAACCAACTGTTGCTAAAGTATTATCTTTGATTTGACCACCTAACATCAATGTTTTTATACCTTGTTGTAATAAAACTTGTACATGGGTTAAGCCATTAGTAACTGCAATGACATTTTTTGCTTTGATATGTTTAATCATCTCTAAGGTTGTAGAGCCGGCATCAATAAAAATACAATCATTGTCTTTAACTTGTTGAGCTGCAATTTTAGCTATGCTTTCTTTCTCTTCAAGATTAGTAGCCATTTTGTCTGTTAAATTTGCTTCAACCATTCTATTTGATGTTAGCATTGCACCACCATGAATTCGTTGCAATTTGCCTTGCTCTTGAAGTTTAGATAAATCTCTTCTAATTGTAGAAGCACTACATCCTGTTCTATCAATGAGTTCTTGTAACGTTAAAAAGTCTTTTTGACCTAATTGTTCTATGATTAAGTCGTGTCTTTTTTCAGTTATCATCATCATCACCTCATCTCACTTTGTATTATAGTGTTTACGCTTTCATAAATCAATCATAAATTGTCAAAAACAATCAAAAACAATCAAAATGTGACAGTAATTTTACAATGACTAACTAAGCGTTGTACTTTTAAAATTAAATTTCAACTGTGAGTCAAAAAGTGTTTTCTAATTTATCTGCACTTATAAGTAGCATCTACCTACAATGTAAATTGATAGTAATGTTGTAAACTATAATCATAGACAGTGTCACTTTGATCGAACTATGCCATCATTTTTCTGTCTTATTACCAAAATAAAAAAAGTGTAAGATTTTCATCCTACACTTCTCTATTAAAACCTACAACACACGAGTTATCTACTATTCATGAATGACATTTGCTACTGTCGCATTAGTAATTTGAATTAAATCGTTAACACCTATAATAATTTGCATACCTCTTTGTCCACCACTAACATTTACTTTATCTATGTTTTCAATGGATTTATCCAATACAGTTGGGAATAAATGTTTCATACCAATTGGGGAACATCCACCACGTACATATCCTGTCACAGCTTTTAAATCATCTAAGGGCATTAAATGTAATTTCTTTTCATTAACTACATGAGCCGCCTCTTTCATATCTAAATTTTCATTGACTGGTATTACAAATACAAAATGATCATGTTCTTGATTTTCTAATACTAACGTTTTATAGACTTCAGTTACATTGGCATTAACTAGTTTAGCAACTTCTTCACCACTAATATGGTGTTCAGGTACTTCAAATGTGTTAACTTGATAATTGATTTTAGCTCTATCTAACAAACGCATAGCATTCGTTTTTTTATGCTTAGCCATTTTATCACCTCCACTAGTTATTTAGACATCATTATTTTAGCACTACTAACAATATTTAATAAATACTTCGCTTAATGGAACTAAAAAGATCGATAAGTAATTAAACTTATCGACCTTTTTATACACTATTTACTTTGTAATACGCCCTGATGCGTTACTTTAATTGCTTTATTGTCTGCTTTATTCCCATTTGAATAGATATAATTAGAAGCATTGTCTGTATAGTTAACATGTTTCAAATAAAATGTATTATTAGCATGCTTCTTCACATAATTCGTCGCAATAACATTACATTCTTGCTTTGCAGATTCTTTGTTATTATCCACTACATTCACTTTATGATGTCGTTTATTAGTTTCATTAATTTCTGAAGCTTTAGCAGTTTTTACATCGAATAAATTAAAATTTTGTTTCCCGGTTGAATGGGATAACGTATTAAATTTTGAAAATGTATTGATTGTTTGATGTACTTTCGCTAAGGCATCTTGGTTAGTTGCTAGAAAAAGTAACACGACTAAACATATCGTTAATAGCACTGCTACAATACTTAAAAAAATATTTTTAAAAGTCATCCCCTTACCCACATTTCTTAATTAATTTTCTTTATCTTAACATAGTTTTACTACTAAAAAGATATGTGGATTACAATTTAAAATGAATGTAATATTTGTAATATTATTAATACT
>NZ_PPQR01000040.1 GCF_002902085.1 Staphylococcus simiae | reverse complement strand
TGATCTGTACCTGCCGTATCGACATATTTTATCGTCATTGATGTAATATCACCTTGAGGTGTAATTACCACGCTTGCAGTTGGTTCATCTGCTGTTACAGTTGGTGACGCTGGCGTTGCTTCCTTAATCGGCATTCCAGCTTTATTTTCTCCACTAACATCACTGTTTCCTTTTATAGCTGTTGCCTTTATTTCACTACTTATTTGTACTGCAGTGTGTTCAACTGTGACAACACCTGTTTGGTTGTTAATCGATATGCCTGCTACTGACGGATTTAGTGACCACATATTATTTGCTTTCGTTGCTGTTATGGATTGATCTGCTCCTGTCGTATCAACATAATTGATTGTCATTGCACTAGTATCACCTTGCGGGCTAACTACTACACTCGCAGTCGAAACATCCGCTGTGACACTTGGTGCTGTTGGGGTCGTTTCCTTAATTGGCATTTCAGCTTTATTTTCTCCACTGACATCACTGTTTCCTTTTATAGCTGTTACTTTTACTTCGCTATTTGGCTGTACTGCAGTGTGTTCTACAGTAACAATCCCCGTTTGATCATTGATAGATATGCCTTGAACTGATGGATTAAGTGACCATGTATTATTCTCTTTTGTTACTGTTATGGTTTTATCTGTTCCTGCCGTATCGACATAATTGATTGTCATTGCACTAGTATCACCTTGCGGGGTAATTACTACACTTGCAGTTGGTTCATCTGCTGTTACATTTGGTGGCAATGGTGTCGCTTCCTTAATTGGCATCATAACACGTGTTTCATTACTGCTATCACTATTGCCTTTTACAGCTGTTGCTTTTACTTCACTACTTGCTTGTACTGCGGTGTATGAAACTGTAACGACACCACTTTGATCATTAATTGAAATTCCTGCAACTGGTGGATTGAGTGACCATATATTATTTGCTTTTGTTGCACTTATGGTTTGATCTGTACCTGCCGTATCGACATATTTTATCGTCATTGATGTAA
>NZ_PPQR01000004.1 GCF_002902085.1 Staphylococcus simiae | reverse complement strand
CACCTGTTCCCATGCCGAACACAGAAGTTAAGCTCCTTAGCGCCGATGGTAGTCGGACTTACGTTCCGCTAGAGTAGGACGTTGCCAGGCAAATAATTTTTTCGGAGAATTAGCTCAGCTGGGAGAGCATCTGCCTTACAAGCAGAGGGTCGGCGGTTCGAACCCGTCATTCTCCACCATTTTTCTTACATATGCCGGCCTAGCTCAATTGGTAGAGCAACTGACTTGTAATCAGTAGGTTGGGGGTTCAAGTCCTCTGGCCGGCACCATGGAAGAGCCATTAGCTCAGTTGGTAGAGCATCTGACTTTTAATCAGAGGGTCAGAGGTTCGAATCCTCTATGGCTCACCATTTATAGCGGGTGTGGCGGAATTGGCAGACGCACTAGACTTAGGATCTAGCGCCTTACGGCGTGGGGGTTCGACTCCCTTCACCCGCATAAGCAGAAGTAGTTCAGCGGTAGAATACAACCTTGCCAAGGTTGGGGTCGCGGGTTCGAATCCCGTCTTCTGCTCCATTATATTAGTGCCGGGGTGGCGGAACTGGCAGACGCACAGGACTTAAAATCCTGCGGTGAGAGATCACCGTACCGGTTCGATTCCGGTCCTCGGCACCATTTTTAAAATAAATATATGCGCCCGTAGCTCAATTGGATAGAGCGTTTGACTACGGATCAAGAGGTTATGGGTTCGACTCCTATCGGGCGCGTTAATTATACGGGAAGTAGCTCAGCTTGGTAGAGCACTTGGTTTGGGACCAAGGGGTCGCAGGTTCGAATCCTGTCTTCCCGATATACTGTAAAATAATGGGGGCTTAGCTCAGCTGGGAGAGCGCCTGCTTTGCACGCAGGAGGTCAGCGGTTCGATCCCGCTAGTCTCCACCATTTATTTACAAACTATATAAGGCGGTGTAGCTCAGCTGGCTAGAGCGTACGGTTCATACCCGTGAGGTCGGGGGTTCGATCCCCTCCACCGCCACTATTTATTAGTTGTAAAATTATATTTAGGACCTTTAGCTCAGTTGGTCAGAGCTAACGGCTCATAACCGTTCGGTCGCAGGTTCGAGTCCTGCAAGGTCCATATAATTTTGGAGGAATACCCAAGTCCGGCTGAAGGGATCGGTCTTGAAAACCGACAGGGGCTTAACGGCTCGCGGGGGTTCGAATCCCTCTTCCTCCGTTTTTTATAATGGTCTCGTAGTGTAGCGGTTAACACGCCTGCCTGTCACGCAGGAGATCGCGGGTTCGATTCCCGTCGAGACCGCCATTTTGAAATTTAATAGCGATTTACCTATAATAATGGAGGAATACCCAAGTCCGGCTGAAGGGATCGGTCTTGAAAACCGACAGGGCCTTAACGGGCCGCGGGGGTTCGAATCCCTCTTCCTCCGCCATTATTTATTATTATCGCGGGATGGAGCAGTTCGGTAGCTCGTCGGGCTCATAACCCGAAGGTCGGTGGTTCAAATCCGCCTCCCGCAATTAATTTTATAGGTCTCGTAGTGTAGCGGTTAACACGCCTGCCTGTCACGCAGGAGATCGCGGGTTCGATTCCCGTCGAGACCGCCATCATTACGTTTTTATTATGGTTCAGTAGCTCAGTTGGTAGAGCAATGGATTGAAGCTCCATGTGTCGGCAGTTCGACTCTGTCCTGAACCATTACTTAGCCGGCCTAGCTCAATTGGTAGAGCAACTGACTTGTAATCAGTAGGTTGGGGGTTCAAGTCCTCTGGCCGGCACCATTTGGAGGGGTAGCGAAGTGGCTAAACGCGGCGGACTGTAAATCCGCTCCTTCGGGTTCGGCAGTTCGAATCTGCCCCCCTCCATATTAATAGGGGCATAGTTCAACGGTAGAATAGAGGTCTCCAAAACCTTTGGTGTGGGTTCGATTCCTACTGCCCCTGCCATGGCGACTGTGGTGAAGTGGTTAACACATCGGATTGTGGTTCCGACATTCGAGGGTTCGATCCCCTTCAGTCGCCCTTATTATTAATGGGCTATAGCCAAGCGGTAAGGCAACGGACTTTGACTCCGTCACTCGTTGGTTCGAATCCAGCTAGCCCAGTTATTGGCGGCATAGCCAAGTGGTAAGGCAGAGGTCTGCAAAACCTTTATCACCGGTTCAAATCCGGTTGCCGCCTCCAGGTTTATTTTTAATGCGGGAGTAGTTCAATTCTTAGAACACATTCCTTCCCGGAATGAGATATGGGTGTAAATCCTATCTTCCGCTCCATATTTGATTTAATAGCTTGCGGGAGTAGTTCAACTCTTAGAACACGTTCCTTCCTGGAATGAGGTATAGGTGTAAATCCTATCTTCCGCTCCATTTTTAATTTAATAGCTTGCGGGAGTAGTTCAACTCTTAGAACACGTTCCTTCCCGGAACGAGGTATAGGTGTAAATCCTATCTTCCGCTCCATAATTGCTTCCAGTGGGAAGTTTTTTGTTTATCATTTTGCCGGTGTGGCGGAATTGGCAGACGCGCGGGACTCAAAATCCCGTTCCACTTGTGGAGTGTCGGTTCGACCCCGACCACCGGTATCATTTAAAGTCTCTAAACTGATTGTTTAGGGACTTATTTTTTTAGGTTCTCTGTGAAATTGTACTACATTTTAATGCCTCATTGTCTAATTGGACTGAAATATAATTATTTCTTAAGCCTTGTGTTTCTATTTATTCTATTTCAACCTCCGCAACTTGCAAGGCAAAGTGAAAATGCTTTTTACAAAATTTTCTATGTTGAGGTACGGTCTCTCAAGGTTGGGGTACGCTCTCTCAAGAATCTTCATTTCAAAATAATTTTCATTTTAAATTATTTATTTGTTATTTATTAGTCATAAAATTTAAAGAACCTTTTAAGATGCTGTCTCATGAATTTTGATATTAAAATTATTTATACTTTTTAGTTATAATCAAAAGATTAGTACTAAACATCTAGAATTTATTTATTATTAAAGTTTAAGATAAATGCTTTTCAACAATTTATTGTGCATCTTTAGTCTTTGTATTATTATTAATTTAATGTGTGAACTGGAGGTAATTTATGAGTAACTCTAAAACTAATAATAGTCAATTTTTCAGTAAGATATTAAATGCAGTTGGTGCTGGTGTGGTAATAGCACTTATACCTAATGCTTTGTTAGGTGAGCTTTTAAAGATATTTAAAAATGGTAATGAAATTTTAGAAATGATTTATCAGTTAGTAATAGTGATTCAATCGTTTATGGCATTTATAGTAGGGATTCTAGCTGCACATCAATTAAAATTTAACGGTGCAGGATCTGCTATTATAGGTACGTCGGCAATGCTTGGATCTGGTGCGATTATATTTAATGGTCATGGGTTTGAAATAAAAGGTATTGGAGATATTATAAATACAATAATTGTTGTTATTATTGCATGTTTAATTTACATGTTATTACAAAATAAATTGGGTTCGTTAGAAATGATTGTTTTGCCAGTATTAATACCAATTATAAGTGGTGGTATTGGTTTAATAACTTTACCTTACGTAAGACAAATTACTCAAGCATTAGGTAGATTGATTAATTCGTTTACAGACCTAAATCCGTTACTAATGTCTATATTAATTAGTGTAACTTTTTCATTATTGATGGTAACACCAATTTCATTAGTAGCAATTGCTACAGCCATTGGTCTTAACGGACTTGGTAGTGGTGCAGCTAATTTAGGTATCGTAGCAGCCTGTGTAACATTTTTATTTGGTTCTTTACGTGTTAATTCAATTGGAGTCAATATGGTGTTATTAATTGGTGCCGCAAAGATGATGATACCTGTTTTTCTAAAAAATTTGATTATTGCCATACCGTTAACGATTAATGGTATTATTGTCGGGATCATTGCATATGTTTTACAGGTTAAAGGGACACCTTTATCAGCTGGCTTTGGTTATACTGGACTTGTTGGACCAATTAATGCTTACAATCGTATGCCAGGTGATCCAACAATGAACATTATATTATTAGCTATTGGATATTTCATCATACCATTTATAAGTGGATTTATCGTACATGAACTATGTAAAAAATTTATTCCTCTATACACAAATGATATATATAAATTTGAAGTTCCGAAACAATAAGATAAATTTATACTTTTCATATAATTATATGAGACTTGAACTAGCTTATGATATGCGCTCTATAAAAGAAACACTTAAAAAGTGAAATATTTATAGGGAGCATATCAATGTTATATTCAAGTCTTTTTATTTTGCTTAAACAATATCAAAAATTAAAATTACTGTTGCTTTAATTTGTATATATATGTATAATAATGAATATTAATTAAATAGGGGGTGCTTAAATGAAAAGGTTAGGGAAAGTCCTTTTAATTATGAGCATATTAATTAGCAGCATTGTGATTAATTTAAATCCAGTGGCGTTAGCTGATCAAGATAAAACTTGGGATAAAATTAAAGAACGTGGAGAACTAAGAGTTGGATTGTCTGCAGATTATGCACCAATGGAATTTGAGCGTAATGTGAAGGGAAAAACTGAATACGCTGGCGTTGATATAGACTTGGCTAAAAAAATTGCTAAAGATAATCATCTAAAATTAAAAATTGTTAATATGTCTTTTGATAGTTTACTAGGTGCATTAAAAACTGGAAAAATAGATATAATTATTTCTGGTATGACTACAACGCCAGAACGTAAAAAAGAAGTTGATTTCTCTGATTCATATATGAAAACCAAAAATGTCATGGTAGTAAAAAAAGATGACTTAAATAAATATAAAGAAATAAAAGATTTTAATAATAAAAAAATAAGTGCTCAAAAAGGTACAGATCAAGAAAAAATAGCACAAAATGAAATTGAAAATGCATCTATAACATCTTTGAGTAGATTGCCTGATGTGATCCTAGCATTAAAAAGTGGCAAAGTAGAAGGAGCAGTAGTTGAAAAGCCGGTTGCTGAAGCTTATTTAAAACAAAATCCAAAATTAGATATATCGAAAGCAAAGTTTAATGATGAAGAAAAAGATACAGTAATAGCTGTACCTAAAAATTCTCCTGAATTATTAGCTAATGTGAATAAATCAATTAAAGATGTAAAAGATAAAGGCTTAATTGATAAATATTTAACACATGCAGCACAGGATATGGAAGATAATGGTAACTTCTTTACTAAATACGGAACTTTTTTCTTAAAAGGGATTAAAGTAACTGTATTAATTTCATTAATTGGTGTTGCCCTAGGTTCAATATTAGGTGCAGTTGTTGCATTGATGAAATTAAGCAGATTTAAAATTTTATCCTGGATTGCAACAATTTACATAGAAGTACTAAGAGGAACTCCAATGCTAGTTCAAGTTTTCATCGTCTTCTTTGGAATTACTGCTGCCTTAGGATTAGATATATCAGCATTAATATGCGGTACAATCGCTTTAGTAATAAATTCGTCTGCTTATATTGCTGAAATTATTAGAGCAGGTATTAATGCAGTAGATAAAGGTCAAATGGAAGCATCAAGAAGTTTAGGATTGAGTTATTCTCAAACTATGAAGACAGTTATTATGCCACAAGCGATAAAAAATATATTACCTGCCTTAGGTAATGAATTTGTAACATTGATTAAAGAATCTTCTATTGTTTCAACAATTGGTGTTAGCGAAATTATGTTTAATGCTCAAGTAGTTCAAGGTAACTCGTTCGATCCATTTACACCATTGTTAGTGGCAGCAGCGCTATACTTTGTCCTTACATTTGTGTTAACTCGTATTATGGCTGTTATTGAAGGGAGATTGAGTGCTAGTGATTAATATTCAAAATTTAAATAAAACGTTTGGTGATAATGAAGTACTAAAAGATATTAATCTTGAAGTGAATAAAGGTGAAGTAGTTGCAATTATCGGCCCTTCTGGTAGTGGTAAAAGTACCTTGTTAAGATGTATGAATTTGTTAGAAACACCTACAAAAGGTCATGTTATATTTGATGGTAATGATTTAACTGAAAAAGGTGTTCATTTGGATCAATTAAGACAAAAAATGGGGATGGTATTTCAAAATTTTAATTTATTTCCCCATAAAAAAGTGATTGAAAATATCGTATTAGCACCTAAAATGTTAAAAAATACACCTAATGATAAATTATATGAAGAAGCACATTCTTTGTTAGAAAAAGTTGGATTGAAGGATAAGGCTGATGTCTACCCTAATTCTTTATCTGGGGGACAAAAGTAAAGAGTTGCAATAGCTAGAGCATTAGCTATGCATCCAGAAGTCTTATTATTTGATGAACCAACATCTGCATTGGATCCAGAAGTTGTTGGTGATGTATTAAAAGTAATGAAAGATTTAGCAAAAGAAGGCATGACGATGGTGGTTGTTACACATGAAATGAATTTTGCTAAGGATGTCAGTGATAAAGTCATTTTTATGGCTGATGGAGTAGTAGTTGAATCAGGTACACCAATAGAAATATTTGAAAATCCACAACATGAAAGAACTCAAAACTTTTTATCTCGCGTACTATAATTAGTTATAATCTTGAATGAATTTCGTTAATCTAAAGACGAGATTTATTCAAGTTTTTATTTTGATTAACAAGTTTTGTAGTCCTACTTTCAATAGTTAATATGTTAAAATGGCATAGTGAAATTTAAAAGGGGGATTATGATTGGATTATAAGCAGTTAAAGCAAGATATCATTGATTATGCTCATTCAATTGGTATTGACAGTATAGGTTTTACAACTGCCGATCCCTTTGATGAATTAAAGCAAAAGCTTGAAGATTACCATAGTAAAGGTTATGCTTCTGGTTTTGAAGAATCAGATATAGCTTTAAGAACAGAACCTAAATTATCTTTACCAACTGCAAGATCAATTATTGCGATAGCTGTTGGTTATCCTAATAAGTTAAAGGGCGCACCAAGAAGTGTTCGAGGTGATCGTAGAGGACTTTTTGCTAGAGCTTCGTGGGGACAAGATTATCATACTATTATGCGAACACGTTTAGATAAATTATCTGAATTTATAAAAGCAAAAGTTGAAAATGTTGAAATACTTTCTATGGTTGATACGGGTGTATTATCTGATAGAGCTGTCGCAGAAAGAGCCGGTTTAGGTTTTGCAGGGCGCAACGGTTTTATTATAAATAAGGATTTAGGTACATGGACATATTTAGGAGAGATGTTAGTTAGTATACCTTTTGAACCGGATGATCCAATCTTAGATAGTTGTGGTGATTGTACAATTTGCGTTGATAGATGTCCTACAGGTGCATTAGTGGGCAATGGTCAACTTAATAGTCAAAAGTGCATTAGCTTTCTGACTCAAACAAAAGGTTATATGCCTGATCAATATCGTTATAAAATAGGTAATAGATTGTATGGTTGTGACACTTGTCAACAAGTATGTCCTAAAAATAGAGGTATAAACACGCAACATGATGATATCGTTTTGGAACCTGAAATATTAAAGCCAAGATTAATACCGTTATTACAAATGTCTAACAAGGAATTTAAAGCAAACTATGGACATCTTGCTGGAGCATGGAGAGGTAAAAAACCAATACAAAGAAATGCTATACTTGCATTAGCACATTTTAATGAAGAAGCGGCAGTTCCAGAGTTAAAAGAAGTCGCTATGAATGATGCTAGGCCTATGATACGTGCAACAGCTTATTGGGCGATTGGACAAATTCTAGGCGAAGATGCTAGACCATTTATTAATGAACACTATAATAGTGAAGATGAAGAAGTACAAACTGAAATGCTAAAAGGCTTAGAAACAAGGAGTAACACATAATATGACAAATCACATTGTATTATTTCAACCTGAAATTCCAGCAAATACTGGTAATATTGCTCGTACTTGTGCAGGTACAAATACACATTTACATTTGATTAAACCACTTGGTTTTAGCACAGATGATAAGATGTTGAAAAGAGCTGGCTTAGATTATTGGGAATTCGTTAATATTATATATCATGAAAATATTGAAGATTTTTTCGACAATACTTCAGGTGAATATTATTTATTAACAAAATTTGGACAAAAAACATATAGCGACTTTGATTTTTCTAATACAGCAGTAGATAATTATTTTATTTTTGGAAGAGAAACCACTGGTTTGCCAGATTGGGTAAAAGAAAAATATAAAGAGACAGCTTTAAGAATACCGATGAGTGATCATATTCGTTCTCTTAATTTGTCTAACACAGCTGCATTACTAATTTATGAAGCGTTAAGACAACAAGATTTTCCAGGATTAAAGTAAAAATAGTAAATAAATATTTATAATATAAGCGTCTGAGACAAAAGCCATTCTATATTGTTTTTTTGCGATTGACAGTAACTCTCTATATTATAATATATTGATTAATCAACGTTTTATAATACAAGTCAGTCTTGCTGGGGTGAGATTGCGAAATAATTTGTGTTGAAACAATTATTTCTGTCCCACTCCCAAGATATTTTATATTTGAGTTTGGTTCACATTATTTTAGGGTATAATTGAAATTAATATCGCCTTATATATGTAAAATGTAAACTAAGAGGAGTGTAATAAACATGGCAATGAATTTTAAAGTATTTGACAACAGTCAACTTGTAGCAGACTATGCTGCCGACATTATTAGAAAGCAATTTAATAACAACCCAACAACAATAGCTGGGTTTCATTTAGATACAGACCAAGCACCTGTTCTAGATGAATTAAAGAAAAATGTGGATCATTATGCAGTGGACTTTAGTCAAATTAATATTTTAGATTATGACAACAATCAATCATATTTTGAAGCTTTAGGAGTACCTGAAAGTCAAATTTATGCCATTGGATTTGAAAAAGATGCCATTGAATTTATTTCAGATAAAATTAAAACAAAAGAAAATAAAGGTAAATTAACTTTGCAAGTGCTATCTATTAGTGAGCAAGGCAATTTAGATGTTAGTGTGCGTCAAGGATTAATGGAAGCTAGAGAAATTATTTTAGTCATTACAGGTAGTAATAAACGTGGACTTGTAGAAAAATTATATCAAGAAAATGGTAAAACTAGTTATGAGCCAGCTGACTTAAAAGCTCATCGTATGGTTAATGTAATTTTAGATAAAGAAGCTGCTGAAGGCTTACCAGAAGATGTAAAAACTTACTTTACATCACGTTTTGCATAAATAAAGATGTGAGGGATTAATATGTTTAATGAAAAAGATGCTAAATCAAATTATCATGAAGATGAAAATGCAATGGTAAATGATTTTGATGATTTGAAAGAACTAGGAAAAGAAATGGAACAAATTTCCGAAGAAAACGATCAAGAAAAGCATAATCAATCACACGATAATAATTAATGAAATTAGAATGAGACAGTTAATGTTTCATTCTATTTTTATGCAATAGAAATATATAATATACTATATATTATTTGAACTATTATTATATTATCGAAGTGACATTAATATGGTAATCTATATTAGAG
>NZ_PPQR01000039.1 GCF_002902085.1 Staphylococcus simiae | reverse complement strand
AGAAGTGAACACACCAATCGACAATATCGTTATCGATAGTCAAGATAACAGTGGTCAACCAGTGACAAATAGTGTGAGTGACTTACCAGAAGGTGTAACGTTTGATGAAGCGACGAACACAATTAGTGGTATTCCAACGACTGTAGGTACGTATCCAGTAATAGTGACAACAACAGACGCGGAAGGCAACACAACAACGACAAAATTTACGATTACAGTGATAGATACGACAGCACCAACGGTGAAAGCAATCGATGATCAAACTAAAGAAGTCAATACACCAATTGATAACATCGTTATTGAGGGTAGTGACAACAGTGGTCAACCAGTGACAAACAGTGTGAGCGGCTTACCGAATGGCGTAACGTTTGATGAAGCGACAAACACAATTAGTGGTAGCCCAACGACAGTTGGCACATATCCAGTAACGGTAACGACAACGGACGCTGAAGGCAACACAACAACAACGCAATTCACAATTACAGTAGTGGATACGACAGCACCAACGGTGAAAGACATTGACGATCAAACGAAAGAAGTTAATACACCAATCGATAACATCGTCGTTGATGGTAGTGATAATAGTGGCCAACCAGTAACAAACAGTGTGAGTGGCTTACCAGAAGGTGTAACTTTTGATGAAGCAACGAACACAATTAGTGGCAGTCCAACAATGGTAGGTACTTACCCAGTCACAGTGACAACAACAGACGCTGAAGGTAACACAACAGAGACGAAATTCACGATTACAGTGGTAGATACAACAGCACCAACGGTGAAAGCAATCGATGATCAAACGAAAGAAGTCAATACACCAATCGATAACATCGTCATTGACGGTAGCGATAACAGTGGTCAGCCAGTGAGAAATAGTGTAAGTGGCTTGCCAGCAGGTGTAACATTTGATTCAGAGACAAACACAATTAGTGGTAGTCCAACAACGGTAGGTACGTATCCAGTGACTGTGACAACAACGGACGCGGAAGGCAACACAACAGAGACGCAATTCACAATTACAGTGGTAGATACAACAGCACCAACGGTGAAAGCAATCGATGATCAAACGAAAGAGGTCAATACACCAATTGATAATATCGTTATTGACGGCCAAGATAACGGTGGTCAGCCAGTAACAAACAGTGTGAGTGGTTTACCGAATGGCGTAACGTTTGATGAAGTGACTAACACAATTAGTGGCAGTCCAACGACTGTAGGTACTTACCCAGTAACTGTGACGACAACGGACGCTGAAGGTAATACAACAACAACACAATTCACGATTACAGTGATAGATACAACAGCACCAGATGCACCGACTATTAATCCAGTTCATAAAGGCGATACAACAATAACTGGTAAAGCTGAACCAAAATCAACAGTGACAATAACATTCCCAGATGGCACAACAGCGACTGGTACTACAGATGCTGATGGCAATTACACAATTGATGTTCCGTCTAACGTACACTTAAATGGAGGAGATCATATTAATGCAATTGCAACTGATAAGTCAGGTAACGACTCTCCAGCAGCTGATACAATAGTGATTGATGATAGTAAACCGGTTGATCCGGATCACCCAACAGATCCAACAGACCCAACGGATCCAGTGAAACCAACAGATCCTAGTCATCCAACCAAACCAAATCAACCGACTCAACCATCACAACCAGGCACAGTTGTACCACCAAGTACGCCGAAAAATGATAGACCAAGTAATGATCATCACAACAACGCAGAACCGTCACAACAACAGAACACAAGTGATAATAATATGACTCCAACTCAGAATAACCATAGATACAGTAGACAAGAACGTATTTACAATGAGTCAGCGAAGACACATCATAAAAAAGGAAATAATAAAGCTACGGCAAATAAACAACAAAGTGAATTACCTGAAACGGGAGATTCTGAGACTAATAAAGGAACTTTATTTGGTTCATTACTAGCAGGTTTAGGCGCATTGTTCTTATTCTTTAAACGTCGTAAAGAAGACGAAGATACAGATAAGGAACAATAATAGTGATTGAAAAATGAATATATTAAATAAAATAAGTTTTATTTAAACTAGAATGGTAACTTCTATTGAAATAACATAGAAGTTACCATTTTTTACTGATATATTTACTTTTTACATATTTGTGATTATTATATAAATACAAAAAAGGGTGGGATAGTTTTTCATTAAAGGGGGTTGGTTAATGTGAAGCAACTTAGTGTTACACTGAAAGTTCGCTTAATTAGTGATTTTTTTCAAACGATCATAGCCATAGCATTTTTACCTTATATTGCGTTGTACCTAACTGATATGGTTAATCAAACTTTTTCGGGTATATTTTTAACTTTTTTAATTGCTATAAACTTACCCATTTCACTAATCTCAGGATACATAATGAATTTTAGTTCTAAAAAGAAGCTAGTCTTATTTTATCAATTTATATTATCCGTAGCCTTAGTCATAATGGCACTTTTTTCAGGTAATGATACATGGCACATTGTCATTTTTTGTCTATCATATGCCTTGTTTAGTATCGTGTGGGGCCTACAATTTCCAACGATGGATGCTTTAATTATGGATGCCATAACACCAGAAGTTGAACATTATATTTATAAAATTGAATATTGGCTAAGTAATGTTGCTACAGCAATAGGTGCTTTAATCGGAGGGATAGCTTATGGTTATAATCGTGGCCTGTTATTTTTAATCGCAGCGATTGTCTTTTTAGCAGTCTTTTTAGCATTATATCGCTGGTTACCTAATGAACAACAAACATATCGTAATGACAAAGAAGTTCAACCAAATCAAATATCTGCTTTTCAATTAAAAGATATATTTGCTACATATCATGTTGTCTTAAAAGATAAGTTATATATGTTATTAATTATAGGACAAAGCATTTTTATTATGGCTGAATTTTCAACATCATCATATATTGCGATACGCTTAAAACAAGAATTTTCTACAGTAACATTAGGGGCAATTGATATTACTGGTGTCAAAATGTATTCTCTAATTATGCTAACGAATACGGTTGTAGTGGTTCTTATGACTTATACTGTTTCAAAAGTTGTTATGTCATTAAATTTAAAACAAGTTTTTGCCATTGGAATCACCTTTTATACTATTGGTTATGTAAGTATTACTTTTTTAAATCAATTTACGTTATTAATCATTTTTGTGGTGATAGCCACATTAGGAGAAATTATTTATTCACCTATTGTTGAGGAACAACGTTTTAAAATGATTCCAGAACAACAAAGAGGACCATATGTTGCAATGAGTACGTTAAGTATTAATTTAGCGGAATTGTTAGCATGATTAGGAATTCTTTTAGGTGTATTACTGACATCGATTCAAATGGGTGCTTATATGTTTATCATGCTCGTTATAGGTGGCATCATGATGTATCAAAGTATACGCTTGAAACTTAAAAATTAAACACATTCATTGTGATAGTGTATTTAAAGTACTTTTATTATTAATTTGATAGGGATTAAAATAGTGAGTGATTTATTAAAATTCTATTAAATTTTGACGTTTGTAATGGTTTTATACTAGTTATTTGTTAAAATGTAATTACTTTAAAAGTTGATTAATAAAAACCAGCAATTGATATGTAATTTAGACATTTTGAATACTTACCTTTCATATTTTTTAAAATAGTATATGAAGGTTTTTATTATAACTAAACTAAAGTTAAGTTATTTATTAAACAGACGTGACTAATCATTTTATTAGACTACGTACTCTAAGAGCCTGGGATAAAGCCCCATCTATACGTAATATGGTGCGATTGCCCGTAACTGTTTGGATTATTAAATATTGATGAATGAAAGTTTGATAATTCTAATTAGTATTGTCGGGTAGGTGGGTTCCGTCATCAAAAATTTTAAAAGGATTACAGTTGCTATGAAAAAGGTCTACAGTTTATAAATTCATAATAAACTGCTTAAGATTTTCTAGCTATCAAGATAGCAGTAACTCTAACAACTGCATAGGGACCCAACACAGAGAAATTCTTAGCAAAGAATTTTTACAATAATGTGCAAGTTGGGCAAGGGACCCAACACAGAGAAATTCTTAGCAAAGAATTT
>NZ_PPQR01000038.1 GCF_002902085.1 Staphylococcus simiae | reverse complement strand
TTACACCTTCTGGTAAGTCACTCACACTATTTGTCACTGGTTGACCACTGTTATCTTGACTATCGATAACGATATTGTCGATTGGTGTGTTCACTTCTTTTGTTTGATCATCAATGGCTTTCACCGTTGGTGCTGTTGTATCCACCACTGTAATCGTGAATTGCGTCTCTGTTGTGTTTCCTTCGGCATCTGTTGTTGTCACAGTCACTGGATACGTACCTACTGTTGTTGGACTTCCACTGATTGTGTTTGTACTTTCATCAAACGTTACACCTGCTGGTAAACCACTTACACTATTTGTCACTGGTTGACCACTGTTATCTTGACTATCGATAACGATATTGTCGATTGGTGTGTTCACTTCTCTTGTTTGATCATCAATAGCTTT
>NZ_PPQR01000037.1 GCF_002902085.1 Staphylococcus simiae | reverse complement strand
AACTTAATTTTTTAGTGTCAACAATAGAACTTACAAATGTGAAGGTAACTGGCTTAGAAGGGGATAGTGTAGCTAAAATTTTTACAAGAATTATATCTTATAGATCCTCATCTTGTACATTAACTTAAAATCCACTCGTAGATTTAAAATGACAGATTACACTATAATGACAATAATGATTTGGATGATAAAACATTGATTTCTTAATATTTTACAAACTAAACAGTTATTGTCAGTGATTTAATACTAAGTAAAGAATGCTTGTTGTCTTAGTATATTGTTAAATTAATCTAAAATAATGATACTTTTTATTGTTATTAGATACTTTTATAAGCCAAATAAGCAACGACGACGAAGCCATCTTAGAAGTTTAGCTTTTAAAAGGGAAGAATGTAAATGAATAAAAAATTACCAAAGGACGATATTAAACATTATCCATCACGATACATGCCTGGTCTTGATGGGTTAAGAGCAATTGCAGTCATTGCAATTATTATTTACCACCTTAACAAACAATGGTTATCTGGTGGTTTTCTAGGCGTAGATACTTTTTTTGTCATATCGGGCTATTTAATTACAAGCTTGTTACTTAAAGAATATGAAGAAACAGGCATTATACGTTTAAAGCGCTTTTGGATTAGACGTATTAAACGATTATTACCAGCATTAATGGTTGTGTTAATGACAGTTGGAACCTTAACATTATGTTTGAAACCAAGTGAAATTATTAGAGTTAAACATGATATTTATGCAGTATTACTTTACGTTTCTAATTGGTGGTATATTGCTAGAGATGTAGACTATTTTGAACAATTTTCATTTGTACCATTGAAGCATTTATGGTCATTAGCGATTGAAGAACAATTTTATTTGTTCTTTCCATTTATATTAATCATGTTATTATTACTTACTAGGAAAAAATACATCGTTGGTATCATTTGCTTTGTAATTTCTTTATTATCACTTGGATTGATGCTGTATTATAACGAGATTCACTTAAGTCAATCTCGTATATACTTTGGAACAGATACAAGATTACAAACATTATTATTAGGAGTGGTGTTAGCTTTTTTATGGCCGCCATTTAAATTGAAACAGCAACCGCCAACTTTCATTAAGTATACTATTGATATATTTGGATTTATCGGTTTTTCATTCTTAGTGTTCCTATTTTTTGTCATACATGATGATAGTCATCGTTTATATGATGGCGGTTTTTATATTGTGTCAACTATGACACTGTTAGTCATTGCAAGCGTAGTCCATCCTTCAACACTATTTGCTAAAATTTTGTCAAATCCAGTACTCGTATATATTGGTCATCGTTCGTATAGTCTATACTTATGGCACTATCCAGTGATAAGTTTTGTCCATAGTTATTTTATAGATGGTCAAATGCCAAAGTATGTCTATATTATTGATATTATTGTTACGTTCATTTTAGCTGAAGTATCATATCGATGGATAGAAACACCATTTAGAACAAATGGTTTAAAAGCTGTTACTTGGAGAAGCACTAACGTTATACCTTTTATTAGAGGTTTAGCGATGATTTTATTATTAATTCCTTTTATTTTCTTAATTTGTGGTGCCTTTGATAAATATGGTAAAGATGATATCAATACTAAAGCACATAGTTTTAATACTGATTTAGAAGATAAATATTTAGTAGAGTTATTACCTTTAAATAAAATTAGGATTGATGGCGTAGAAGATGATACAACTGAAAAGTCATCAAATGATCAATATAAAAATTTAGCACCATTATTAATTGGCGATTCAGTAATGGTAGATATCGGTGAATCATTTAAATCAACTGTACCTAAGGCTAAGATTGATGGCAAAGTAGGTAGACAGTTATATCAAACATTACCTTTAGTGAAAAGTAATTATGGTAATTATAAAAAAGCGGATCAACAAGTGATATTAGAATTAGGGACTAACGGTGATTTTACTGTACAACAATTAGATCAGCTACTAAATCAATTTGGTAAAGCGCAAATTTATTTAGTAAATACTAGAGTTCCTCGATTTTATGAGGCACATGTTAATAAATTATTAGCTAATGCTGCTAAGAAACGTAAAAATGTGACACTTATTGATTGGTATAAAAAATCAAGAGGACATAGTGAATATTTTGCGCCAGATGGTGTTCATCTAGAACAAAAAGGTGTAAAAGCATTAAAAGATGAAATATTAACAGCAATAAAAGATAAAAAATAAAATTAAAGAGGTTGAGACTTTTGAACAGTTTCAATCTCTTTTCTCATTTAGCAGTAAAAATATAGCTAAAAAGTTAAAAAAATAAGTTTTAATTGTTGATTAATTCAAAAGGAGGGTCTATAATATAATTAAGGTCAAAGAAAGTCAAAGTCAAATTAACTAAATTTGACCGACTCTAATTTAGTAGAGGTGAAGAATTTAATGGATATTAATCAAATGACATATGCTGTTCAAAGTGCATTACAACAAGCAGTTGAACAGAGTCAACAACATAAATTACAAAATATTGAAATCGAAGCAATATTAATTGCTGCATTAAATGAAAGTGACAGTTTATATAAAAGTGTCTTAGAACGAGCGAATATTGATATAGATGCTTTAAATGAAGCATACAATAAAAAACTATCCTCTTATGCATCAGTTGAAGGGGATAATATTCAATATGGTCAATATATTAGTCAGCAAGCTAATCAGTTATTAACTAAGGCTGAGACATATATGAATGACTATCAAGATGAATTTATATCAATGGAGCATTTATTATTAGCTGCAATTGATATTGATCAAACTACAAAGGAATTTGTAAATAACAAATCTCAAGTAATTCAAGAAATCATTAATAAAATCAGAGGGGGAAATCATGTGACTTCACAAAATCCTGAAGCAAATTATGAAGCATTAGAAAAATATGGACGTGACTTAGTTGAAGAAGTACGTCAAGGTAAAATGGATCCAGTCATCGGTAGAGATGAAGAAATACGTAATACAATCAGAATTTTAAGTCGTAAAACAAAAAACAATCCCGTCTTAATTGGGGAACCTGGTGTAGGTAAAACAGCTATCGTCGAAGGATTGGCACAACGTATTGTCAAAAAAGACGTACCAGAATCCTTATTAGATAAAACAATCTTCGAGTTGGATTTAAGTGCATTAGTTGCAGGTGCTAAATTCAGAGGTGAATTCGAAGAACGTTTGAAAGCGGTACTTAAAGAAGTAAAAGATTCTGATGGTAGAATTATTTTATTTATAGATGAAATTCATATGCTTGTTGGGGCTGGTAAAACTGATGGTGCTATGGATGCAGGTAACATGCTTAAACCGATGTTAGCCCGTGGTGAATTGCATTGTATTGGTGCAACAACATTAAATGAATACCGTGAATATATCGAAAAAGATTCAGCATTGGAACGTCGTTTCCAAAAAGTTGCAGTAAGTGAACCCGACGTTGAAGATACAATTTCTATCTTACGTGGTTTAAAAGAACGTTATGAAGTATATCATGGTGTACGAATTCAAGATAGAGCCTTAGTAGCAGCTGCAGAACTTTCAGATAGATATATTACTGATCGCTTCTTACCAGATAAAGCGATAGATTTAGTTGACCAAGCATGTGCAACAATTCGCACAGAAATGGGTTCAAATCCTACTGAACTTGATCAAGTGAACCGCCGAGTAATGCAATTAGAAATTGAAGAAAGTGCATTAAAAAATGAAGCAGATAATGCTAGTAAACAACGTTTAGAAGAGTTACAACAAGAATTAGCTAATGAAAAAGAAAAACAATCTTCATTACAATCAAGAGTTGAGCATGAAAAAGAGAAAATAGGTAAATTACAACAAAAACGTGCTCAATTAGACGAAAGTAGACAAGCGTTAGAAGATGCACAAACTAATAATAATTTAGAAAAAGCAGCTGAGCTTCAATATGGTACAATTCCTCAATTAGAAAAAGAATTAAGAGAATTAGAAGATCAGTTCCAAGATGAACAAGGTGAAGATTCTGAACGTATGATTAGAGAAATTGTCACTGATGAAGAAATTGGCGATATCGTTAGTCAATGGACAGGTATTCCTGTATCTAAATTAGTTGAAACTGAAAGAGATAAATTATTACATTTAAGTGATATCTTGCATAAACGTGTTGTAGGTCAAGATAAAGCAGTTGATCTAGTTTCAGACGCTGTAGTAAGAGCTAGAGCTGGAATTAAAGATCCAAATAGACCAATAGGAAGTTTCTTATTCCTTGGACCAACTGGTGTAGGTAAAACTGAATTAGCTAAATCATTAGCATCTTCATTATTTGATTCTGAAAAACATATGATACGAATCGATATGAGTGAATATATGGAAAAACATGCAGTGTCTCGTTTAATTGGTGCGCCTCCAGGCTATGTAGGTCATGATGAAGGTGGACAATTAACAGAAGCTGTTCGTCGTAATCCTTATTCTGTCATATTATTAGATGAAGTTGAAAAAGCGCATAGTGATGTTTTCAATGTCTTGTTACAAATACTAGATGAAGGTCGTTTAACAGATTCTAAAGGACGTAGTGTTGACTTTAAAAATACAATTATCATCATGACTAGTAATATTGGTTCACAAATTTTATTAGAAAATGTCAAAGAAACTGGCGAAATTACAGAATCAACTGAAAAAGCTGTGATGAATAGCCTAAACGCTTATTTCAAACCAGAAATATTAAACCGTATGGATGATATTGTATTGTTCCGTCCATTATCAATCAATGATATGAGTATGATTGTTGATAAAATATTAACTCAATTAAATATTAGATTATTAGAACAACGTATTTCTATTGAAGTATCTGATCAAGCAAAAGCATGGTTAGGTAAAGAAGCATACGAACCACAATTTGGCGCAAGACCATTAAAACGCTTTGTGCAACGACAAATTGAAACACCATTAGCACGTATGATGATTAAAGAAGGATTCCCTGAAGGAACTACAATAAAAGTTGATATCGATAATAATGACGAGTTAACTTTTGACGTAGAAAAATCACAACTTGCATAAATTTAAAAGCACGCATTGCTATCAATGATAGTAGTGCGTGCTTATTATTTAATAAAATTTGTATCACGTTATGACGACAGATAGTTTGAGACTGGGACAACAAGCATTTTACACTTAAAATTATGCATTTGATAGTATCTGTCTGGATTTCAAAATATTGATAAAACAATATTTTAAAAACCAAGTCAGTCTTGCCGAGGTGGAGTTATAACATAGATTTTATAGATAATTTATGTCTGTCCCACTCCAAAATAAATATGGTTAATGACATAAATAGGTTAAACAGAAAAGCCACTGAATGTGTTGATTCAGTGGCTTGATATCTGTACTTAGTTAATACTATTAAACATAATAATAAAATAAGAAATTAATAGTCTGTGTCTTTAGATGGTTTAATAACAGCTGCAAAAATAGCAGTTGTAATAGTAAAGATTACGGCCATAATAAGAGGCGTAACAATGTTTAAACTTTCTCCACCATTAAGACTATTCAATACGAAGTTAACCATTTGGAACAGTAAAATTGCCCAAAATAATGTTACGAGGTGTTTCATTTCACTCTACCTCCACTTTAAATATCTATACTTTTATTTTAAGTGAAATAACTCATTTTGTATAGTAAGTTATCACAAATATTGTGAACTTAAGTTGGAATATACTTCTTGATCATTAGAAATTTCATTTATCAGCATGATGTCTTACTTGTGTTCAAAATGACCTTTATGTTAAATTAATACCTGGTATTAAAAATTTTAGTAAGAAGGTGTACAACCATGAATGTGGGTATTAAAGGTTTCGGTGCGTACGCTCCGGAAAATATAATAGACAATGCCTATTTTGAACAATTTTTAGAAACATCAGATGAATGGATTTCTAAAATGACTGGAATTAAAGAAAGACATTGGGCAGACGAAGATCAAGATACTTCAGATTTAGCTTATAATGCTAGTGTTAAAGCAATTGAAGATGCAGGAATTAAACCTGAAGATATAGACATGATAATTGTAGCAACTGCGACAGGAGATATGCCGTTCCCATCCGTTGCTAATATTTTACAAGAACGACTTGGAACTGGCAAAGTAGCGTCGATGGATCAACTTGCTGCATGTTCTGGATTCATGTATTCCATGATAACTGCTAAACAATATATTCAATCAGGTGATTATCATAATATTTTAGTAGTTGGTGCAGATAAACTTTCTAAAATTACTGACTTAACTGATCGTTCAACTGCCGTACTTTTTGGAGATGGCGCAGGCGCAGTAATCATCGGTGAAGTTTCTGAAGGACGAGGCATTATTAGCTATGAAATGGGTTCTGATGGAAGTGGCGGAAAATATCTATATCTTGATAAAGAAACTGGTAAATTAAAAATGAATGGCCGCGAAGTATTTAAATTTGCTGTTAGAATTATGGGTGATGCATCAACACGTGTGGTTGAAAAAGCTAACTTAACTTCTGATGATATTGATTTATTTATTCCGCATCAAGCGAATATTCGTATAATGGAATCTGCAAGAGAACGTTTAGGTATTTCTAAAGATAAAATGAGTGTTTCTGTAGATAAATATGGTAATACTTCTGCAGCATCAATTCCTTTAAGTATTAATCAAGAGTTACAAAATGGTAAACTAAAAGATGATGATACCATTGTACTTGTTGGTTTCGGAGGCGGCCTGACTTGGGGCGCAATGACAATAAAATGGGGAAAATAGGAGGATAACGAATGAGTGAAAATAATAGAGTAGTTATTACTGGTATGGGAGCCCTTTCTCCAATTGGTAATGATGTTCAAACAACATGGGAGAATGCCTTAAAAGGTGTCAATGGTATTGATAGTATTACAAGAATCAATACAGATGACTACAATGTACACTTAGCAGGTGAACTTAAAGACTTTAATATTGAAGACTATATAGATAAAAAAGAAGCCCGTCGTATGGATAGATTTACGCAGTATGCTGTTGTAGCTGCTAGAGAAGCTGTTAAAGATGCAAATTTAGAAATTAATGATGATACAGCTGATCGCATTGGTGTATGGATTGGTTCTGGTATTGGTGGTATGGAAACATTCGAAGTTGCACATACACAATTAATGGAACGTGGACCTAGACGTGTTAGTCCATTTTTCGTACCAATGTTAATCCCAGATATGGCTACAGGACAAGTATCAATAGATTTAGGAGCTAAAGGACCAAACGGTGCAACAGTGACTGCCTGTGCAACTGGTACTAATTCGATTGGTGAAGCATTTAAAATTATCCAACGTGGCGATGCTGATGCGATGATTACAGGTGGAACAGAAGCACCTATTACACATATGGCGATTGCAGGATTTAGTGCAAGCCGTGCGTTATCAACAAACGATGATAAAGAAACAGCTTGTAGACCTTTCCAAGAAGGTCGTGACGGTTTTGTTATGGGTGAAGGTGCTGGTATATTAGTTATTGAATCTTTAGAATCAGCACAAGCTCGTGGCGCACAAATTTATGCAGAAATTGTTGGCTATGGTACAACTGGTGATGCATATCATATTACAGCTCCAGCACCTGAAGGCGAAGGTGGTTCAAGAGCGATGCAAGCAGCTATGGACGATGCAGGTATTAAACCACATGACATCCAATATTTAAATGCGCATGGTACAAGTACACCAGTAGGTGACTTAAATGAGATTAAAGCCATTAAAAATACGTTTGGAGAAGCAGCTCAGCAATTAAAAGTTAGTTCAACAAAATCAATGACTGGACATTTATTAGGGGCAACTGGTGGTTTAGAAGCTATATTTTCTGCACTTTCAATCAGAGATAAAAAAATAGCACCAACAATTCATGCAGTTACACCAGATCCAGAATGCGATTTAGATATTGTTCCTAATGAAGCACAAGATTTAGACATCACTCATGCAATGAGTAATAGTTTAGGTTTTGGTGGACATAACGCAGTATTAGTGTTCAAAAAATTCGAAGCATAATGATATAAAATCTACAGTAACGCAGGTTTGTTACTGTAGATTTTTTTATTGTTATTTACTTAATAATATCGACACTAAAATAGAAATAATAAAATAACTAAAGTTAATAATGATGAGAGCATATATCCACGAAGAAACGATATAATGCTCTTTTTTGATATGTCTTGGATTAAAAAAATCATCATCTGCAAGCGTCTGTTTCTTTTTAGCAGATGACATTTGATATTTTAAACGTCTAAAGCCATAGCTTGTTGCATCTAATATTCCCTCTTGTACAATTAAAATACCGAAAGAGATAATGAAAATAAGCAATGATACATAAAATAATATATTAATAAAAGAGATAACATCATGTTGACCAAAAAGCCAAAAAATTGCACTGATAATTGGTGTGAACAAGATTAGTATTAAATTCTTTAACATATAAGACACTCCACTTTGACAAAGATAATTATATTAAGTTTACAATAATAAATTTTTTTGACAATAGAATTTATAAAATAAAGCTTGAATTAAGTGTTTCTAGCAAGTTAACTTCAGTCATTTAAAGCAAAAAACTGTTGTAAAATTGTGAATATTATAGATATAATAAGCATAAGATTTCAGAATATTGTGAAAGGAATATTAATTTAGAAATCTATGTACTAACAGAGGAGGGGATTGAATGGGTAAATATGTATTAAAGAGACTTGGATACATGGTAGTTTCTTTATTCATCATTATTACAATTACGTTTTTCTTAATGAAATTAATGCCTGGTTCTCCATTTAATGATGCAAAGTTAAGTGCTGAACAAAAGGCAATACTTAGCGAAAAATATGGATTGAATGATCCAGTTGCAGTCCAATATCTACATTATTTGAAAAATGTTGTTACTGGTGACTTTGGATATTCATTCCAATATCATAATCAACCAGTTTGGGATTTAATTAAACCAAGACTAATTCCATCAATGGAAATGGGATTGACTGCTATGGTCATTGGTGTTCTATTAGGTTTGATATTAGGAGTGGCAGCAGCGACGAAACAAAATACATGGGTCGATTATACGACAACTGTCATCTCAGTTATCGCAGTTTCAGTACCTTCATTTGTACTTGCTGTTTTATTACAATATGTCTTCGCAGTTAAATTAAGATGGTTCCCAGTTGCAGGTTGGGAAGGATTTTCAACTGCAGTATTACCTTCGTTAGCGTTATCAGCAGCAGTACTTGCGACTGTCGCCAGATACATAAGAGCAGAAATGATAGAAGTATTAAGTTCAGACTATATATTATTAGCAAGAGCAAAAGGGAATTCAACGATGAGAGTATTATTTGGGCATGCATTAAGAAATGCTTTAATCCCTATTATTACTATTATTGTTCCAATGTTAGCGGGGATATTAACTGGCACGTTAACAATTGAAAATATTTTTGGTGTACCTGGTTTAGGGGATCAATTTGTGCGTTCAATAACAACAAATGACTTCTCAGTAATTATGGCGATTACACTATTATTTAGTACATTATTTATTGTATCAATTTTTGTTGTGGATATTTTATATGGTGTGATTGATCCAAGAATTCGTGTGACAGGAGGTAAGAAATAATGGCTGAAGATAAACGACAAACACCTTTGAATGATGATTATTCAAACGCAATTATGACGCATACCTCTGAAGGCATCGCATCAACAGATTTTGTCATGCGTGATTTAAATTTAGATCAAGAACCAGAAATTCAACGTGAAAGTAAAAGTTTCTGGCAAGATGCCTGGACACAATTAAGAAGAAATAAATTAGCAGTTATCGGTATGATTGGTTTAATTTTAATCGTTATTTTAGCGTTTGTAGGTCCTTTGATGAATAAACATGATTACGCAGAACAAAATGTTGAACATCGTAACTTACCAGCTAAAATACCTGTCCTTGATAAAGTGCCATTTTTACCGTTTGATGGTACGGGTTCTGATGGGCAAGATGCTTATAAAAAAGCACATGCACATGAAAATTATTGGTTTGGAACAGACCAACTCGGTCGTGATTTATGGACAAGAACATGGAAAGGTGCTCAAATTTCACTATTTATCGGTGTAGTAGCTGCTATACTCGATATCTTTATTGGTGTAATATATGGCGCTATTTCTGGATTCTTTGGAGGCACGATAGATAATATTATGCAACGTGTTCTAGAAATAATTGCTTCTATACCAAACTTAATCGTAGTTATCTTATTCGTCTTAATTTTTGAACCATCTATTTGGGTAATTATTTTAGCCATGTCAATCACTGGTTGGTTAGGTATGAGTAGGGTAGTTCGTGGAGAATTTTTGAAATTAAAAACCCAAGAGTTCGTGTTAGCTTCTAAAACGTTAGGTGCGTCGAAATGGAAATTAATTTTTAAACATATTTTACCAAATACGCTTGGAGCGATTATTGTAACTTCAATGTTTACAGTTCCAAGTGCCATATTCTTTGAAGCGTTCTTAAGCTTTATCGGAATTGGTGTTCCAGCACCACAAACGTCATTAGGTTCATTAGTGAATGATGGGAGAGCAATGCTGTTGATTTATCCACATGAACTATTTATACCAGCAACAGTATTAAGTTTATTAATTTTATTCTTCTACTTATTTAGTGATGGATTACGTGATGCATTTGATCCGAAAATGCGTAAATAAAAAGGGGGCATAGCATATGACTGAAAGAGTATTAGAAGTAAATGATTTGCATGTTTCCTTTGATATTACAGCAGGGGAAGTGCAAGCAGTTAGAGGTGTCGATTTTTACTTGAATAAAGGGGAGACATTAGCCATCGTTGGTGAGTCAGGTTCAGGTAAATCAGTAACGACTAAAGCCATTACGAAATTATTCCAAGGGGATTCTGGCAGAATTAAACAGGGAGAAATTTTATTTTTAGGTCAAGACTTAGCTAAAAAACCTGAAAGTGATTTAATTAAATTGCGCGGGAAAGAGATATCAATGATTTTCCAAGATCCTATGACATCGTTAAATCCAACAATGCAAATAGGTAAACAAGTGATGGAACCATTGATGAAACATAGAAATTATAATAAAGCTGATGCTAAAAAAAGAGCATTAGAAATTTTAAATTTAGTAGGTTTACCAAATGCTGAAAAACGTTTTAAAGCATATCCACATCAATTCTCTGGTGGTCAAAGACAAAGAATTGTTATTGCTACTGCACTAGCATGTGAACCTAAAGTCTTAATAGCTGATGAACCAACAACAGCATTAGATGTAACCATGCAAGCACAAATATTAGACTTAATGAAAGAATTACAGCATAAAATCGATACTTCAATTATATTTATTACACATGATTTAGGTGTTGTAGCCAATATTGCTGATAGAGTAGCTGTGATGTATGGCGGTCAAATGGTTGAAACTGGAGACGTCAATGAAATATTTTATGATCCTAAGCATCCATATACATGGGGTCTGCTGTCTTCAATGCCAGATTTATCAACAACGAATGACACAGAGTTGTTAGCTATTCCAGGAACACCACCTGATTTATTACATCCTCCAATAGGGGATGCATTTGCTAGACGTAGTAAGTATGCTTTGGATATTGACTTTAAACAAGATCCGCCATGGTTTAAAGTGTCACCAACACATTTTGTGAAATCTTGGTTATTAGATGAACGTTCACCTAAAGTTGAGTTGCCGGAGATGGTTAAACAAAGAGTGAGACCGATGCCTAATAATTTCGAAAAACCACAAAAAGTAGAAAGGGTGTCGTTCAATGAAGAGTGAAGAAGTACTACTAGAAATTAAAAATTTAAAGCAATATTTTAATGAAGGAAAAAAGAATGAAGTTCGTGCCGTAGAAAATATTTCATTTGATATATACAAAGGGGAAACATTAGGTTTAGTTGGTGAATCAGGTTGTGGTAAATCAACTACTGGTAAATCAATTGTTAAACTAAATGACATTACAAGTGGAGAAATTTTGTACGAAGGTGTAGATATTCAAAAGATAAAGAAACGTAAAGATTTGCTGAAATTTAATAAGAAGATTCAAATGATTTTCCAAGATCCATATGCTTCTTTAAATCCGAGATTAAAAGTTATGGATATTGTTGCAGAAGGTATTGATATTCATCATTTGGCAAGTGATAAACGTGATCGTAAAAAACGTGTCTACGATTTATTAGAAACGGTTGGTTTAAGTAAAGAACATGCTAACCGTTACCCTCATGAATTTTCCGGTGGACAAAGACAACGTATTGGCATTGCGCGTGCCTTAGCAGTTGAACCTGAGTTCATTATTGCTGATGAACCTATTTCAGCTTTAGACGTATCCATTCAAGCACAAGTAGTTAACTTATTATTGAAATTACAACGTGAAAGAGGCATTACATTCTTATTTATTGCTCATGATTTATCAATGGTTAAATACATTTCAGATCGTATTGCAGTGATGCATTTTGGCAAAATTGTTGAATTAGGACCTGCAGATGATTTATATAATCATCCATTACACGATTACACAAAATCTTTATTATCAGCGATTCCTCAACCAGATCCAGATACTGAACGTACACGTCAGAGATTATCTTATAAAGATGATGAAGCAAATAATCATTTACGACAATTACATGAAATTAGACCACAGCATTATGTATTTGTCACAGATGAAGAAGCTGAAAAATTAAGACAATCTGAAATGACTGGATCATTATGATAAGGAAGGGGGATAAAAGATAATGAAAAAATTTAGTATAGTACTACTCACTTTAGCAATGTTATTTGCTTTATCAGGATGTACTAATAAAAAAAGTTTGTATTCAGATGATGGGCAAGTTTTTAGAAAAGTATTAACTGCTGATTTAACATCATTAGATACTGCGCTTATAACAGATGAAATATCTTTTGAAATTACAGCACAGTCATTTGAAGGACTTTACGTTTTAGGAAAAGGTGACAAAGCAGAGTTAGGTGTAGCTAAAGAATTTCCTAAGAAAAGCAAAGATGGAAAAACGTTAACAGTTAAATTACGTAAAGATGCTAAGTGGAGTAATGGAGATAAAGTAACAGCACATGATTTTGTGTATGCATGGAGAAAAGTAGTTGATCCAAAAACTGCTTCAGAATTTGCTTATATTATGGGTGATATTAAAAATGCCAATGATATTAATGCTTCAAAAAAACCAGTTAAAGATTTAGGTATTACAGCTTTAGATGACTACACGTTGAAAATTGAATTAGAAAAACCAGTTCCATACATAAATCAATTATTAGCTTTAAACACATTTGACCCACAAAATGAAAAAATTGCTAAAAAATATGGAGAAAGATATGGAACAGCTGCAGATAAAGCAGTGTATAATGGCCCATTTAAAGTAGATGATTGGAAACAAGAAGATAAAACAATGTTATCCAAGAATGACTACTATTGGGATAAAAAACATGTGAAATTAGATAGAGTCAACTACAAAGTAATGAAAGATTTACAAGCTGGAGCTTCATTATACGATACAGGGTCAGTAGATGATGCACTTATCACAGCTGATCAAGTTGATAAATATAAAAAAAATAAAGGTTTGAACTTTGTTTTAACAACTGGAACATTTTTCATTAAAATGAATGAAAAAGAGTTTCCAGACTTTAAAAATAAAGAGTTAAGGTTGGCAATTGCACAAGCTATAGATAAAAAAGGGTTTGTCGATTCCGTTAAAAATAATGGTTCAGTGCCTTCTGATACATTTACAGCTAAAGGAATTGCTAAAGCACCAAATGGCGAAGATTATGCGAGTACAATTAAGTCGCCATTAAAATATAATCCAAAAGAGGCTAAACAGCATTGGGAAAAAGCTAAGAAAGAATTAGGTAAGAAAGAAGTTACTTTTTCAATGAACACTGAAGATACACCAGATGCAAAGATCGCTTCTGAATACATTAAAGCTCAAGTTGAGAAAAATTTACCGGGTGTTACATTGAAAATTAAACAACTACCTTTTAAACAAAGAGTGTCATTAGAGTTAAGTGGTAATTTCCAATCATCGTTAGGTGGCTGGAGCGCCGATTATCCTGATCCAATGGCATATCTAGAAACAATGACAACTGGAAATGCTCAAAATAATACGGATTGGGGCAATAAAAAGTATGATCAATTATTAAAAGATGCTAGGGACAAGTTAGCACTTAAAAAAGATCAACGATACGAAGCGTTGAAATCTGCTGAAGAATTGTTCTTAGGAGATGCACCAGTAGCACCAATTTATCAAAAAGGTACAGCGCATTTAACTAATCCACAAGTAAAAGGATTGATTTATCATAAAGTTGGACCTAATAACTCACTTAAAGGTGTTTACATCGATAAATCAATTGATAGAGAAACAGGTAAGAAGAAAAAATAAGTTTAATTTTGAAGAGCCTGGGACATAAATCCCAAAAATAATAGCACAAAGATGATTTTATTGTTAAATCGTCTTTGTGCTTCTTTATGTTCAATACTCCGTATTGTAGTTTCGCGTTCCTAGGGTGCTGTCTCAGCCT
>NZ_PPQR01000036.1 GCF_002902085.1 Staphylococcus simiae | reverse complement strand
ATAAATTAAAAAAAGTACTATTCAATCCATATAAAATAATTAGATATAGGGATGATTATAGAATTTTTTCTAATTCTAAAGAAGATATTTATAAAATAGCTGAATTATTAAACGATGTTCTAATAGACCTTAACTTCAAACTTAACTCAAAAAAAACTGTTTTTTCTGAAGATATAGTTATAACATCAATTAAGAAAGATAAAATTGCTTATCAAAAAATAAAAGCAACTTTATATTTAAAAGATTTAAATGGTAAAATACATTTTCAACTGACTCTACAAAAGCATTTGCTTCAAATATTAATTTTTAGTAAAAAATACCCTAACACAGGGAGTGTAATTAGAATGTTAAGTGAGTTTAATAAATGGAGAACATATAAAATAAAAGAAAATTATACTTCTAAAAATCGAAATGATTATATTCAATGTATAAGTATTGTATTAGATATCATGATTAACAATACTAAAACGATACCTTTATGTATCTCTATAATTAGTAAATTTATAGTATTATTAGATGAAAAAAATAAAACGGAAATCATTGCAAATATTAAAGATAAAATAAATGGTATACCAAATACAGACTTAGTAAATATTTGGTTGCAACGATTAACTTTAAATTACAATCTACAAGAAACATTTGATACTGATATTTGTAAACTTATAAGTGGAGAAAAAGATACTATATTTGATAAGAGTTGGATAAAAACAAAAAAGTATAAGATTAATGATATTGAAATAATAAATCAAGAATTCATTAAAGAATTAAGCCCAGTAATAAATAATGAGGAAGTAGCATTATTTAATTATTAATGCGACTTTATAAAAGTTTAGTTGGAAAAATTTACTTTTTGTAATAGTAGTATTTATAAAAAATAGATTATTAATAGTTAATAATTAAAAAAATATCTATATATGTGAAAATCTTAAAAAGCATGATTAAATTTAAATGCTAGGAGTTTAGTTTACGAATATGGAAAACCGGAACTATCACAAGGTAATAATTTGTATGTTGATATTAAGTAGTCTGATTTTAATATGTAACTTTTTTTGGGGACATAATAAAGATACTCTTTTAGATGAAAGTTTAGTTTCTACTTTTGCATTTTTATTGTTAATTTTAACAGCTTTAATGCAAAACGTAGATTTAAATATTCAAAAAAAAGAAATGGCTGATAATACTCAAGCTTTAAGAGAACAACAAAAGGAATTAAAAGAAAATAATACACAAATCAAATTTTTTCGTACATTAGAAACTATGAACAAAATTAAAACGGATTTAAATATAATGGATAAAGAAAATAAGATATATATTAGTGATTATACAGATCCAGGTAAAGAGACTATTAATATAAATTTAAGTCGATTTGAATATATTGAAAAAGTACTTAAAAGTAATATTTTATACTATTATAACTATAACAATATACCAAATAGTATTATGAAATATTATGATGATTGTGTAAAAAGAGTAGAACCTTCAAAAAATATTGAATGGTCAAATAAGTTGAGGGTAGTACGATCATTAATCGATTTAGAGAAACTACATACTAACGATTTGGAGAGGGGAATAAATGACCATATTAATGAAGTATTAAAAAAAATAATTTCTGAAAATGATGTGAAAAACGAATTTTATATATTGCTTAATCTTCATGAATATATACTACAAATAACTGAAGATACAAAAAATAACGAAAATAGTTTAAGAAGTCTTTATATAAGTACACTGTCTGAAAGTGAAAAAGTAGTATATAGATTTTTAGGTAGAAAAGCACTCATTAAAGATTTTTTCACGCCGTTTAGCCAAAATTTAGTTTTAAAGAACGAATAGTCTCTTATACTCCTAAAAATTCCCATTACTATTCGATAATCCAAGGCACTGAATCACAAAAGCACTGTAACTTAGTTTGGAAATAATATTTTAATGGTGAATATGATTATACAATACGTCATTATCAAGGTCATATTGCGGATAATAATAAAATCACTTATCAGAAGCCACTTATCATCGTATGTTCGTAGATGATATAATAATGAAGTCGCCTATCTCTCAGGTGTCAATTTAGATGCAGAGAGGAGGTGCATACGCGATGTCTGAAATCTTTGTAAATATCATGACCACAGCAGCAAGTGGTTGTCTCGTTGCGCTATTTGCGCATTGGCTACGCAAGCGTAATAACAAATAGGCGACTAGTCACACCGGAAAATCCCCTTACTATTGCAGTAGTAAGGGGATTTGGTGCATACATGCCTGATAATCTTTGTTAAATGCATTATAACATTATAATAGTTGCAAATGCAAAATATACAATATAAAAGGGAAAATTACGTGATGTATAACTTCCTTTAAATAACTAAAAAGGGAAAAATGTAAACTATGAATATGATTATGTTAATTGTTGCTATTATTACTATGATAGTAACATGTGTCTCAACGGGAATTGCAGTATATCAGTTAAGAAAGTTAAATATTGAGAAAAATAATGTAAATATCAACATTAAAAAGCTTTACATTCAAAAAATTCAAATCAATACAAAGTATATAGAAGATAATTTACTTAGGTTTGAAAAGTCTATTGAGAGTATTACAAAAGGAAAAGAAGATAAAGAAAAATATTTACTAAATATAGACTGTTTGGCATATTATATTACTTCAATCAACAATGAAAGTTTTGAAGAGGTTTTGAAAGCTTTAATAGAGGATACAGAGGATTTTATAAAAATATCCACGGAAAAACAAACTCACCAATTAAATAAAGCATTTAAATTACATTGTGAATTAAAAACACTTTTAAGCAAAATAGAAAATGGTAATTATGTAATTAGTATTATGTTTAAAGATTTCGATAAAGCTCTTCAAGAAGACTATAAGAGAATTAGTTTTTCTGAAGGAGTTAGTATCTCTTTGATACAATATCCAAATATTTTGAACTTTTATAAAAAAATCAATTCAAGATTTACATATAATGTGTTATACCATCCACCAGGAAATCCATCTATTTTAACATTTGCCACACCCAAGATGTATTATGGAAAACAGATATCAGCAATTAAAGAAAGTTTAGGTATTTATGGAGATAGAGAAATACAAGATATTCCATATATTTCTATAAATGAAGTAAGTGAGAAAGGTGATTTTAAGTTATTAATGCAATCACTTAATATTGATGAGACGATAAAATTACTTAATTCTATAATTAAAAATATCAATTTCATGTTGAAGTAAAACAATTTTGTTAATAACACCATAAAAGTCACGTTATTGAACATCAACCTCTAACGTGGCTTTTCTTCAATTCCTAATCTTTCAATCACTCCACTTCCTCGAACTTCACTTCCTAACCTCTCAACATTCACATTTCCTACAACTACACTTCCCAACCTCTCCACCGCCACACTTCTCCCAAATACAATTCCTCGCCCAACAACATCATCAATTTATTTATGAATAAGGCCTTCTACTATGGTATATTTTAATAAATAGTAGAGAACGAAGGATGGATGTACAATGGCTTATCAAAGTGAGTTTTCTTTAGAAAATGAAATGATGGATCAATTAATTTCAAATGGCTATGAAAGGGTATCAATTAAAAATGATACACAATTATTAGATAATTTCCGCATGATTTTAAATGAGCGTCATGCTGATAAGTTGGATGGGAAACCGCTGACAGATAAAGAATTTCAACGTCTATTGACTATGATCAATGGTAAGGGGATTTTCGAAAGTGCACGTATCCTAAGAGATAAACTCCCACTTAAACGTGATGACGAATCGGAAGTTTACTTATCATTTTTAGATACGATAAATTGGTGTCAAAATAAATTTCAAGTCACAAATCAAGTTTCAGTTGATGATACATATAGAGCAAGATATGATGTTACGATTCTCATAAATGGTTTGCCGTTAGTTCAAGTTGAATTAAAACGTAGAGGCGTAGATATTAATGAAGCCTTTAATCAAGTTATGCGTTATCGTAAGCAAAATTACACAGGTTTATTCCGCTATATACAAATGTTTGTTATTAGTAATGGTGTAGAAACACGTTATATTTCTAACAATGATGGTGAAATTTATAAAAGTCATATGTTTTATTGGAGCGATAAAAATAATCATCGAATTAATACGCTTAACGATTTCACAGACTCATTTTTACGACCATGCCAACTTGCTAAAATGATTTCACGATATATGATTATAAATGAAACAGATAAACTATTAATGGCTATGAGACCATATCAAGTTCATGCAGTAGAAGCATTGATACATCAAGCTACAGAAACAGCTAACAATGGTTATATTTGGCATACGACAGGTAGTGGGAAAACACTGACGTCGTTTAAAGCAAGCCAAGTATTATCACAACAAGAAAATATTAAAAAAGTGATTTTTCTGGTAGACCGTAAAGATTTGGATAGTCAAACCGAAGAAGAATTTAATAAGTTTTCTAAAGGCGCTGTTGATAAAACGAATAATACCTCACAGCTAGTACGTCAACTTAATGATAAGAGTTTGCCATTAATAGTGACAACAATTCAAAAGATGTCTAAAGCGATTCAAAATAATGCAGAGGCTTTGGAACAATATAAGACAGACAAAGTTGTTTTTATAATAGATGAATGTCACCGTAGTCAATTTGGAGATATGCATCGCATTGTCCGTCAACATTTTAATAACGCCCAATATTTTGGATTTACAGGTACGCCACGTTTTGAAGAAAATAAAAGCCAAGATGGACGTAGTACCGCAGATATATTTGGCAGATGTTTACATACTTATTTAATCAAAGATGCCATTCATGATGGTAATGTTTTGGGGTTCTCAGTTGATTATATTAATACGATTAAAGGTAATGAAATTGACCAAGACATAGACGAATTGGTTGAAGATATTAATAAAAATGAAGTATGGTTAGCTGACGACAGAGTTGAGCTCATTGTTAGACATATCATTGAAAATCATGACAAATATACACGAAATAGACAATATTCTAGTATTTTAGCAGTACAAAGCATTCCTGCATTAATAAAATATTATAAAATGTTTAAGAAAATCAACCAGGAATATGATCAGCCATTAAACATAGCTGGCATATATTCTTTTAATTCAAATGAACAAAGTAAAGAAGAAATGACTGATGAAATATATGCGCGCGATGAGTTAGAAGTGATGATGCAAGATTACAATAAGCAATTTGACACGAACTTTTCGACAGATACATTTCAAGAGTATTTTAATCATGTCTCTAAAAATGTAAAAAAAGGTATTAAAGATAGTAAAATTGACGTCCTCATTGTAGTTAATATGTTCTTAACAGGATTTGATAGTAAAGTTCTAAATACCTTATATGTAGATAAAAACCTCAAATATCATGACTTAATACAAGCATATTCACGTACCAACCGTGTTGAGAAGGAAACGAAACCGTTTGGTAAAATCGTCAACTATCGTGATTTAAAACAAGCAACAGATAAAGCCTTGCAATTATTCTCACAAACAGAAGATACTGATCGAGTATTAATGAAAAGTTATGATGAATATCGTGCAGAATTTGCTGATGCTTTAGCAGAATTAAAAGCGATAGCACCAACACCACAAACTATAGATAGTATTCAAGATGAAGAAGAACTAAAAACGTTTGTAGAAGCCTATCGCTTAGTCTCTATATTAATACTTAAAATGAAAGCATTTGATGAATTTGAATTTAATGTTTCAAGCATTGGAATGGAAGAACAAGAATTTGAAGATTATAAGAGTAAATACTTTGCGATATATGACAGAGTGAAACCTAAAAGGGGCGACAAAGACAAAGTATCAATATTAAATGACATTGATTTTGAAATTGAAATATTACGTAACGATACCATTAACGTATCTTACATTATGAATCTTGTCAGACAAATTGATTTATTAGATAAAGTTGAGCAGCAACGTAATCGAGAACAAATCAGACGTATATTAGATACTGCAGATGATCCTAAATTACGTTTGAAACGTGACTTAATTAAAGAATTCATTGATAAAGTTATACCTGATTTGTCTGAAGATGATGACGTTGATGAAGTATATATGGCGTTTGAAAATACTAAACGTGAAGAAGACTTTAATGACTTTGCAGATAAAAAGTCATTAGATGAAGACATGTTAAAAAGGATTACAAGTGAATTTGAATACAGCGGTATTCTAAATAATGACAAGATAAAAGATTTAGTAACAGGTATGAAACTAAGAGAAAAAAGACAAACAAAAATAGCTATAGCATCATTTGTGGAAGAGATGACAGAGAAGTATAGCTAGCTGCAAGCATATTGAATGTAATAATCATTAAATAAATGGAGGAATAGTACATTGTCTATTACAGAAAAGCAACGTCAACAACAGCAAGAATTATATAAACATCTATGGTCTATTGCCAATGATTTAAGAGGCAATATGGATGCCAGTGAATTCCGTAATTATATATTAGGTTTAATTTTCTATCGCTTTTTGTCTGAAAAAGCTGAAGAAGAAGTGGCAGAAGCATTAGCTGATGAAGATATGACGTATGAAGAAGCATGGAATGATGCAGAATATAGAGCAGATCTGCAAGAAGAATTGATTGAAAATGTAGGTTACTATATTGAACCGCAAGATTTATTTAGTACGATGGTTAAAGAAATTGAAAATCAACGTTTCGATATTGAACATTTAGCTCAAGCGATCCGTAAAGTTGAAACATCAACTTTAGGACAAGATAGCGAAGAAGACTTTATCGGTTTATTCAGCGATATGGATTTAAGTTCAACACGTCTAGGTAATAACGTTAAAGAGCGTACAGCATTAATTAGTAAAGTAATGATCCATTTATCAGAATTACCATTTGTACATAGTGATATGGAAATTGATATGTTAGGTGACGCCTATGAATTCTTAATTGGACGTTTTGCGGCAACTGCAGGTAAAAAGGCTGGTGAATTCTATACACCACAACAAGTGTCTAAAATTTTAGCGAAAATTGTCACACTAGGTAAAGATAAATTAAGAAATGTTTACGACCCTACGTGTGGGTCAGGTTCACTGCTGTTACGTGTAGGTAAAGAAGTTAAAGTATATCGCTATAATGGTCAAGAACGTAATAATACAACTTATAACTTAGCACGAATGAATATGTTGTTACATAATGTCCGTTTTGAAAACTTTGATATTCAAAATGGAGATACTTTAGAAAATCCTGCTTTCTTAGATGAAAAATTTGATGCTGTAGTTGCTAATCCACCATATAGTGCCAAATGGTCTGCGGATAGTAAATTCAACGAGGACGAGCGCTTTAGTAATTACGGTAAGCTAGCACCTAAATCTAAAGCTGATTTTGCGTTTATACAGCATATGATTCACTATTTAGATGATGATGGCACAATGGCGGTAGTCTTACCTCATGGTGTCTTATTCCGTGGTGCTGCTGAAGGCGCCATTCGTCGTTATTTAATAGAAGACAAGAACTATTTAGATGCAGTGATTGGGTTACCAGCTAATATTTTCTACGGTACAAGCATTCCTACATGTATTTTAGTCTTTAAAAAATGTCGCGAAGCGGACGACGATGTTGTATTTATCGATGCATCACAATCATTTGAAAAAGGTAAAAATCAAAATCATCTTACAGATGCTGATGTAGATAACATTGTAACGACTTATCAAAATAGAGAAACAATTGATAAATATAGTTATGTAGCTTCATTAGAGGATATTAAAGAAAATGATTACAACTTAAATATCCCTAGATACGTCGATACATTTGAAGAAGAAGAACCTATTGATTTAGAACAAGTACAACAAGATATAAAAAATGTCGATAAAGAAATTGCTGACGTTGAAGCAGAAATTAACGATTACCTGAAAGAACTAGGGGTGTTGAAAGATGAGTAACAAGAATAGAAATATCCCTGAATTGAGATTTCCAGAGTTTAAAGGTGAGTGGGAAGAGAAGAAACTGGGGGATATAGCAAAAAATATGCAAAGTGGAGGAACTCCTAAAACATCTATTCAAGAATATTGGGATGGAAAAATTCCTTGGATTCAAAGCTCCGATTTAACTAAAGATGATTTAACTAGAGTTAAAATTCAGAAATATATTACTTTGAAGGGTTTAAAAAATTCATCTGCTAAACTAATTCCAGCTAATTCTATAGCTGTTGTTACAAGAGTAGGGGTAGGAAAGCTCACTTTTGTAAAAGAAGAATATACAACCAGCCAAGACTTCTTAAATTTATCTAATTTAAATATTAACGTTTATTTTGGATTGTATAGATTATATATTTTATTGAAAAAAGAAGCCAGTAGTTTACAAGGAACTTCTATCAAGGGAATCACTAAAAATGATTTATTAAATAAAAAAATAATAATACCTCCCATAAAAAGAGAACAACAAAAAATTGGTAATTTCTTTAATAAACTAGATCAGTATATTGAATTAGAAGAACAAAAGTTAGAATTACTAAAGCAACAGAAAAAAGGCTATATGCAAAAAATATTTTCACAAGAATTACGATTTAAAGATGAAAATGGTAATGATTATCCTGAGTGGGAAAATAAGAAAATAAAAGAAATAGGCAACATTCATACTGGAAATACTCCTAGTAAAAAAGAGAAAAAATATTGGTATCCAGAAGAACATGTTTGGATTACACCGTCTGATATAGGAGATTCTAAAGATTTGTATAATAGCAATTATAAATTGAGTAAAATAGGATATGATAAAAGAGCTATAAAGTTACCAGCAAATACTTTGTTAATGACATGTATAGCCAGTATAGGGAAAAATGGAGTTCTTAGAGTTTCAGGGTCATGTAATCAACAAATTAATGCTATAGTACCATTTAAAAATATAAATATAGATTATCTCTATTATATTTCATATTCACTTTCTAAGTATATGAAAATGATAGCTGGTCAAACAGCTACTCAAATTGTTAATAAATCAGCATTTGAACAAATTAAAATTTACTTACCTTCATATCAAGAACAAACGAAAATTGGTAATTTCTTCTCTAAACTAGATAATTTAATTGAAAAACAATCATATAAGATTGATTTATTAAAACAACGTAAAAAAGCCTTTCTACAAAAAATGTTTGTCTAATTCTTCGAACACAATAGGTAAATGTTAAATTAGTCAACACGAAAAATTATAATACACATAAATAAAAATATTGAGATCATCACTACTAAAATCTGACTATTTCAAATTTCAGACTCTATAATAAATCGGACTAATGGAAAATTTTTTAAGTTATTTTCTATTAGTTCGATTTTTAAATTTTGAATCTAAAGAGCATCATATTTAAACACAAGTTCGTTTGTTATATTAAGATATTAGCCATTTTTATCATCTCTTATATAACATATTTTATTTTTTAAATAAATGTATCAAAGCTGTGAATTAATTTTATGGTTTGTCTATTGTTGTTAATAATGACATATTGCGTATAATCAAAAAAGAATGATTTTTTAAATATAGACACAATATTGTTGTATTTACAAAAAATAATCTAACAATTATTAAAATATTTCAATTTATAATTTTGTTAATATGTCGCTTGTGTTAAAATGAATGCGTATTACATATATTTTAATAAGTTTAGGGGGATTTAATTATGAAAAAAGTAGGAATTTTAGGAACAACAGCATTAGCAGGAACGTTATTATTTACAGGTATTAGTTCACATGAAGCAAATGCTGCTGAATCATCAGTAAACGCAAATAACGCCCAATCTATTGCAACTCAAGTTTGGAAAGAAGACGGTAACCAACCTGAGCTTGTCGATTTCAAACAAGCTCAAGATAAAGGAGACTATTACTTACTAGTTTATAATAATAAATCACATGTAGGTAATGGTGCTGTTAGAGTATATAAAGATGGTACTGTAGAAAGTGGATCAGGAGTTTTAGCTACAGGTGATGAAGGTGAATTTTACAAAAATGGCAAATACCAATTTGATGATGTAAATAATAATGACCAAACACAAACGCAACAACAAACTACTACTAATAACAATGTAGTAGCAACTCAAAATGGTCAACAAACACAAGAGCAAACAACTTCTCAAACACAACAACAAGAGCAAGCTAAAGAATTACCAGCAACTGGTGAAGAAACTAATACTGGTTTTGTAGCATCAATTGCTACAGCATTATTAGCAGTTGGTTCATTACTAACATTTAAACGTTTTTCTAAAAATAATAAATAAATTTTTAACAAGCTACTAGCCTGCAATGAGGTTAGTAGCTTTTTTGAATCGATTTTTTGAAATACGATTTAGCTTTAGATTGATTTATCACTTTGATGAGGACTAGGTTTAATTATCGACCACACTACAAAAATTTATACCGATGAAGTTAGTGTAGATAGTTTGATAATCAAACAAGTAAGTGGCATTGCTTATATAGCATTAGCAACGCTGTTAATATTTCTAATTATTGTGAACATAAATATGATTAATAGCCATATAGAAGTGAAGAATAATATATTGAGCGCTCATCTATGGGTGCTCTTATTTTTTATATTTTCCACCCAACTCTAACCTCCTCCCCACATCCCATCAAAAATCAAAAAAAATTCCCAAATTATAATTTGAAAATTTTGAAATACATCTTAAAAGCATGTAGGATGAAAGTAAGCGCTTTCCAAAATAGATAAGGAGTGGTCAATAATGACGAATAAGAATTACCCAGACACAATGAAAGCAATCGTAGCTTACGCACCTGGAGACTATAAATATGAAACAGTGAAGACACCTGTGATTGAAAATGCGAAGGAAATTATCGTTAAAGTAGAAGCATGTGGCATATGCGCTGGGGATATTAAAGCATATGATGGTGCACCTAGTTTCTGGGGTGATGAAACGCAACCTGCATATATTAAGGCACCTATGATACCTGGTCATGAATTCATCGCGCGTATTGTTGCTAAAGGTGATGAAGTAACTGACTTTGATATAGGTGATCGTGTCATTTCTGAACAAATTGTACCTTGTTGGGAATGTAGATTTTGTAAACGTGGAGAGTATTGGATGTGTGAAAAGCATGACTTATATGGTTTCCAAAATAATGTCAACGGTGGCATGGCAGAATACATGAAATTTACTAAGGAAGCAATTAATTATAAAGTGCCTGAAGATTTACCAATTGAACAAGCCATATTAATTGAACCTTATGCTTGTAGTTTACATGCAGTGCAACGTGCGAATATCAAACTCGGTGATTTCGTTGTCTTATCTGGCGCTGGCACACTAGGACTTGGTATGGTTGGTGCAGCTAAAAAAGCAGGTGCAGAAACCCTAGTTGTCTTAGATATGAAAGAAGATCGTTTAGAATTAGCCAAGAAATTTGGCGCAGATATTGTGATGAATCCAGCAAAAGTGGACGTCGTTAAAGAAATTAAAGACATGACGGAAGGATATGGTTGCGATACTTATATTGAAGCAACGGGTCATCCTAAATCTGTTGAACAAGGTTTAAGTGCCATTAGAAAATTAGGACGCTTTGTGGAGTTCTCAGTGTTTGGTGAACCTGTCACTGTTGATTGGAGCATTATTTCTGACCGTAAAGAACTAGATTTAATGGGAAGTCATTTAGGACCATACTGTTATCCACTTGTCATTGATGGCATTCAAAAAGGTGATTTTCCAACTGAGGGAGTAGTCACACATCAATTGCCATTAGAATCATTTGAAGAAGGCTTTGAACTGATGAAAAAAGGTGACAAATCATTAAAAGTAGTTCTTGTACCTTAAATGTAAATCATCACTATTCCAAATACAAAGGAGCATAAGCACATGAAAAAGATGATTAATAATCCAGATGATGTCATTGAAGAATTAGTCGATGGTTATGTGAGCGCATACCCTGACTACATTAGACGTACAGACTTACATCATCGTGCACTTATTGGTAAGAAACGCCATCCTAATCGTAAGGTCAGTATATTGATAGGTGGCGGTTCAGGTCACGAACCAGGATTCCTAGGATATGTTGGTTCAGGCATGGCAGATGGCGTTGCGGTAGGGAATATCTTTGCCTCACCTTCGCCTATTCCAATACAGGCAGTGACCAAAGAGATTCATGATGGCCATGGCGTGTTGTATATTTATGGTAATTATGCAGGCGATTTAATGAATTTTGAAATGGCTAGTGAAATGACTGAAGTTGAAGATGATATTGAAACTGCAGTCGTCATTGGTAATGATGATGTCGCGTCATCTAAAGATCTTGATGATCGTCGAGGGATTGCAGGAGAATTATTATTATATAAAGTCGCAGGTGCTGCTGCAGATTTCGGCTATGATTTAGAAGAAGTGAGACGTATCACACAATTTGCCAGTGATCATACGCGCTCTATGGGCATTGGCTTAAGTCCATGTTATTTACCACAAACAGGTAAACCAAGCTTCGACCTAGCAGACAATGAAATGGAAATCGGTTTAGGACATCACGGTGAACCTGGTATTGAAAAAACAACCATAAGAACGGCAAAAGAAACAGTCAATGTCATTATGACAAATATTTTAAAAGAAGGTCTGTACCAACAAGATGACGAAGTGGTAGTACTGATTAATGGTTTAGGTGCTACATCTCAAATGGAATTATATATTATCAATAAAGAAGTCTCAGCTATCTTAAATGATCGTGGTATTAAAACATACAAAAGTTATATTGGTAATTTTATTACATCGATGGAGATGGGTGGCTTTTCAGTTACATTAATGAAAGTCGATGACATGTTAAAACGTTGTATATCACACCCAGTTGACTGTCCAAATTTTAAAGAAGTATAAGGAGGGATAACAGTGGAAGTTTCAGGACAACAATTTAAGCAATATATTATCAATTTAACTGAACTATTTGAACGTGAGAAAGATGCATTATGTGATCTTGATAGGAAAATTGGGGACGGAGATCATGGCGTAACGATGAATATTGGCTATCAAGCAGTTAAACAAGAAATCATGAATGAACTGCAAGAGCAAAACGATATTGCCAAAATTAGTGTTGCTGTGGGTAAGACATTCTTAGATGCTGTGGGCTCGTCAGTTGGACCACTTTATGCTTCTGGCTATTTAAAAGGCGCAGTAGCCGTGAAAAATAAAGAGACATTGAACGATGATGACTTATATGACTTTTGGATTGCCTTTAGTAAAGGTATTAAGGCTAGAGGAAAAGCTGAAGTTGGCGATAAAACGATGATTGATACGTTAGAACCATTTTTTGACGTGTTAGAACACGCTAAAAGTAATGGCGAATCCTTTAATAGTGGCTTCAATCAAGCCTTGGCAGCTGCTAAAAAAGGTATGGAAAGTACGAAAGATATTATTTCCAATAAAGGTCGATCTAAGCGTTTAGGTCAACGTTCACAAGGACATGTAGATCCAGGTGCCATGTCGGCATATCTGATGTTAGAAACATTTAAGCCATTTGCTGGCTAAACAATTTTCAAGGAGGAAGACATAATGAAAATAGCAATCGGAGCTGACCATAATGGTTATGATTTAAAAGAAGTGATTAAAGCACATGTTGAACAATTAGGACATGAAGTAGAAGACTTTGGTTGTCACAATTGTGCAGAAGTGGATTATCCAGATGTTGCTGAAGAAGTGGGCAAGAGTATTCAACAAGGTAATAATGAACGCGGCATTTTAATATGTGGAACAGGCATTGGCGTGGCAATTACAGCAAATAAATTAAATGGTATACGTGCAGCAATGGCACATGATTATTATTCTGCCGAACGTGCGCAACTAAGTAATAACGCACAAATTCTAACAATGGGCGCCCAAATTATAGGTCCAGAAGTGGCTAAGAAAAATGTAGAAGCGTATTTGAATGTAGCATGGGAAGGCGGCTCACAACGTAAAGTCGATAAGATTGATGCCATTGATAACAGTGAGAAAAACAAGTAAACAAGAGGCTTTATAAGAAGTCGGTCAGATTCATTAGAAAATGAAAATCGGTGTTTATAGGAACAAAGGTAACAAGTGAATTTGTATATCTACGTGCAATCTATGGTGTTATAATTTAATTAACGTAAAAAGATTAGCAATAATACACCCACCCCCCTCACTATTTGTGGTAGTGAGGGGATTTTTTAGGTGTAGTTTGACGTCACCTTCTTTTTATCACGCTTACTAAGCCAATACGTAAAGCACGCGATAGCAAAGCCACTGATGACTGGTGTTATGATGTGATGTGAACGAAGATAGCAGATGAGTTTTGTATTCCTGTTTACTTTGATGTTATAATACACTTAACAAAGGTATCTACATTTGATGCACCAAACTCCTCACTATTGCCGTAGTGAGAGGTTTTTTAGTGTGGTTATGTCGCCGATTTATTTATCGTGACGCTTACGTAACCAATGCATAAATAGCGCAACGATGCAGCCACTGATGACTGGTGTTATGATGTGATGTGAACGAAGATAGCAAGTGACTTTTGCATTTCTATCCACTATAATGTATTTAATAAAGAGAGTTCCATAGGTACACCAAACCCCTCACTATTGCCGTAGTGAGGGGATTTTTTGCGTTTAATGCTGGATTCGTGGCTGCTGCCATTTTAATTGAAGCGGCGCTTACTCTCGATAAAAGTGTACAACTTTAAACAGTCACAAATGTGAATGGTTAAATGAGTGCTTTTCATAACTTACTCATGTCATTAAGTGACTTTTGAAATGGTTACAGTTAATAGCGCATGTATTGTTTAGTTTGACAGTTCTTTTTTAATTTGTTTTGTTGCTATAACTTCTTTTTGATGTTCCATGTATTTGTTAATTTCATTGGCAGAAGCATTAGGATGTTGCTTTTTATATTCAACCATTAAATGTTGCATTGTTTTTGCATTATTTTGCTGAGTATCTGGCTTTTTATGTTTGTCTTGTAATCGTTGCATTTTTTTACTTTGCTCAGCATTTAAAACAACCCATGTGTCTTTAGGAATGGTTAATGTTGTTGTAGACTTGATTAACTCTTGATTATTTTGTCCAAACCCCAACAATACTTTATAAAAATTTGATTTCCAAACCCATATTTCTTTCTTCGTTTGAATTGTAGCTTTATTAGTATGTTTTAGTTGATATACTGTTTGATGCTTTATAGAGTCAGCTATTTTATCTTTATCCATTTGTGGCTTAAAATGTACTTGAGCCTTTGAATCAGTCTTATGATCTCTATAAATCATTATATAATTATTTGTTTTTTTACCAATTTCATTAGCAATTAGTATATTAGTAGGACTACCCTTTGGACCAGCACTGAAGATTTCCTTTTTATTAGAGGTCACTAATTGTTTCTTCATACCCCAATGATGTGTCATGTTTGCAGTAACACCAATAACCATTAGTAATAGTGCCAAGATAGATAGACAACCCAAAATATAACGTGTTATTTTATGTGGAATTAGTAACCAACTAGCAAATACGCAAAGGGTTAAAATAATAGTTGTTATCATATTATTTGTCCTCACTTTCTAATGAAGTCATTTTCAAAAATGGTACGATGAGTACACCAACTAGTGCAAAGACAATACCTACTATAAATGCTGTATTAAAGCCATCAATTGATGCTTGTTGAGCTAGTTTTGCATACTCTAAAGGATTAACATTTTTTAAATTAGAAGATGGCATATTGTTATTAATGATATTTTGTGTAACTGAAGTTAATAATGCTACTGCTATAGATGAAGCAACTTGTCTAGCTGTATTATTGACAGCAGTACCATGTGTCCCTTGTTCAACCGATAATGCATCCATTGCGTTTGTAGTCAAAGGCATCATCAATATCGCTACACCAAACATACGAATAGCATAAAAAACAAGTATTAGTGTAGGAGATGTGTTATCAGTTAAGAATCCAAAAGGAATTGATGATAGAGTTAAAATAGAAAATCCTACAAATGCTAATCTTTTAATTCCTACTTTGTTATATAATGCACCTGAGATTGGTGAAATTAAACCTAACATTAAAGCACCAGCCAGAAGTGTTAGACCCGATTTGAATGGTGAAAATCCGTGAATATTTTGTAAATAAGTAGGTAACATCATTTCAACACCATACATCGCCATAGTTACAACAATCAAACCTATGGTTGCTATAGTAAAACCTTTAGATTTGAACACGCCTAAATCTAAAAATGGATCTTTAGATTTAAATTGTCTTAATACAAATAGTGATAAAACAATAACACTAATGATGATTGGTAAAATAACGTAATTTAAACTATCCCATCCTTCACTTGAAACATTAGAAAATCCCCATAAAAAAAGTCCAAATCCGATACAAGAAAGTATCAATGAATAAACATCTAATTTTATTTGACGATTAGGTATAATATCTTTCATAAAAAAGAAGCTTAATACAAAGGCTATAGCTACGATAATAATAGGTAATACAAAAATATTACGCCATGAATCAGAAATGGTAATACCTAGCAAAGTATGATTTTTATCTAATATCCAACCTGCAAATGTAGGACCCATTGCAGGTGCTAATCCAACGGCTAAGCCACTTAATCCCATTGCAGTACCTCTTTTATTAGGTGGATACATATTTATTATAATGATTTGCATTAAAGGCATCATTAACCCAACTGCAATTGCTGTCACAATACGACCTATTAAGAAAATAATCCAAGCATCATGATGTGAGGGAGCAATAGCTGTAAGAACTAATCCTAGGAGTAATATGCCATATGAGTAAACATGTAGCCATTTAGTAGATATTTTTGTTGCGAGAAATGCTGATAACGGAACCATAATTCCATTAGCCAATAAAAACCAAGTCGTTGCTTGTTGAGCTGTACTAAAATCTATATTAAAGTCGCTCATTAAAGTTGGTAAGGCTGTTCCTAACGATGTTTGCATAAGTGCACCCGCAAACGTTGCTAAAAGAATGATACTCATAATGATTGTTGGTTTATATTGCTGTCCGTGGATGTCTATATTTAAATTTTTGCGAGCCATAGATAAGCCTCCTAAAGTTTTATTATTAAATACTTTGAAAATATAACACCCTAAATTAATTTTCTAAAGAACAAAATACAACAATGTGTATGAAATGATACAAAGTGTTTTGTTTTGTGCTATATTTAAACTGGGAGTGATTATATGGGATATCAAAGAAAAACTGCGTTAACAAAAAAGAACATAAAAAACAGTTTGATTACACTACTAGAAACAAATAAATTTGATTTAATAACGGTGAATCAAATTATAGAAGAAGCTGAAATCACGAGAAGTACATTTTATAGATATTATGAAGATAAATATAATTTACTTTCAGAAATAGAAGAGGAAATTTTAAAACACATACACGAAGAACGAAATAAAATTGATGAAGTGTTTGAAAAAGAAGATATATTTAATGTTGAGATGTTTTTATTACTATTTAAAGGGTTAGAAAAATACTCTAAAACGATAGGAATTTTATTAGGGAACAATGGAGATTCGAGTTTTGAAATGAAAATAAAAAATGAAATTAGCAAAAGATTTATGGATTTAGGTAAGCTTTCTAATATTTCAACAGTACGTCAAGATTTAGCGAAAGAGTATATGCATGCTATTTTAATTAAAACTTTTCAATATTGGTCAGCTAATAAAGATAGTATTGATGTTAAAGAAGTGGCATTGACCTTGCGAGATATTCAATTAAAAGGTTTCAGGGACACGATAGGTCTTTAAATGATTGAAAACAAAATATTGAACTACAATGATCATGTAGAAATAATTAATTTTAATAAAGATATGTTATTAATGATTTAGGTGTGTGACTATATGATTTATGATTGCTCTTGTTAAAATGAGTATTTATTATACAGATAAGTTTTTTTGCAGCATGTTAGAGACTTAATAAGGTTCTCTCCCAAATTGGACTGATACATAATAATTTTTTTAAGCCTCGCACCCCGGCAAGACTGACTAGGTTTTCAAAATGTTGGTTTATCAACTTTTTGAAAATCAGACAGTTACTGCCAAGTACTTAATTTTAAGTGCAAAATATATTTTGTCCCAGGTTTAATCGATTTTTTGCGTTTATGGTGTGAATCGTGGCTGCTGCCATTTTAATTGAAGCGGCTCTTGCTCTCGATAAAAGTGTATATCCTTAAACAATCAAAAATGTACAATAGCATTACTATAGTTAGTGACTAGTGGCGTCTTTGAGTAGTTAAAATTTAATAATATATATTTTTTGAATTGAGATACATTTTAAAATTTTTAATTAAAAATGAAAGCCTTAAAGACTGAATTCATAAACCAAATGATATTTGAAGATTTAAATCAATTAGAGACAGAGTTATTCGATTACGTACATTGGTACAATCATTTTAGCTCGCATTCTTCACTACAATATTTAACACCAGTGACTTTTAAAAAATATCACATCAAAAATGTCTAAATTATTGTTGACATACCAACTGGTGTTATGATGTGAACGAAGATAGCAGATGAGTTTTGTATTCCTGTCTACTTTGATGTTATAATACACTTAACAAAGGTATCTGCATTTGATGCACCAAACTTCTCACTATTGCCGTAGCGAGGGATTTTTTAGTGTTGGCTAATATCGCTTATTTTTTCCTATTGTTACGTGTACGTAGCCAATGCGTAAATAATGTAACAATACAATCACTGATAACTGTGGCCATGATGTGAACGAAGATAGCAGATGAATTTTGCGTTTCTATCCACGATGATGTTATAATGTATTTAACGAAGATTAATTGCATATATATGCACCAATCCCCTCACTATTGCGAGTAGTGAGGGGATTTTTTGATGCGGCTTAATGTCGCCTTTTACTTATTGCGTTTACTACTACTAAGCCAGTAAGTAAAGTACGCAATTGCACAGCCACTGATGACTGGTGCAATGATGTGAACGAAGATTAATTGCATATTCAGCCCCTCCTCTCTGCGTCTGAATTGACGCCTGAGAGATAGGCGACGACAATATTATTTCAAATGTAATATTTAGGTTACAGATGACTTCTGATTAGATTTCTTACGTTAATATTCTACCTAAAAATAAATAATAAAATGAGGTTGATGATATTGTCTACTTTGATTGATACACTGCCTTAAGACCTTTTTTGAAATATTTTTTAAAATAACGTTGTCTATGAATCCCTCGTTTTGAACATTCGAATTCAAATTTTGACATGGGGTGTTCTAAACTTTGATTTAAAATATCTTTTCCTTCTAAACTATTAGGGACCATATCTTTAACTTTCAATGTATGTTTAATCCCTTCTTTAAGACCAACATACCAGTAAATGCGAACTTCTTGAGGAATCATACTCTGTTCTTTCATGTAATTCAAAAAATGAGGATACCATAAAGATGGCGAAATAAAAATATATTTTCCAAAGCAATTCGGCTTCGTATACAAGGCATACATTGAAACTAGGGCACCGTAAGAGGCTCCTGATATACCTAAATCTTGATTATCTAAAGATATTCTATACTTTTGTCTTAAAGTAGGTATTAATTGTTGTGTAAGCCAATTTAAATATTGATCTGCCTGTCCCTTAATTTGTTGATGACCAATCGTTGCTTCCCATGGTGTAAAGTCATGTGCTCGTTGTTGAGACGCTACACCAATAAAAATAATGTTTTTCTCTATTTTTTTAAATAAATCATCGCCATCATGAACAATGAGTGCTGGATAGAGTTTATCCAACTTTTTAAAATAGTCTTTAGGTAACTTGATCGTAATATCGTAATGATTTACCTTGAACTTTTCTACGAACTGTCGCATTTTTACCTCCCATTTTTTTCCAATAAATAGTTTAATATTTCAAAAAAATAAATATATGTCTTTTATAATTATGTTATAATTGATAACGATTATCAATATCAAATAAAGGAGATTTTGAATGATGAGAAGATTAATAGTTTTGATATTTTGTTTACTTTTATTTTTAGCTGCCTGTAGCAATGACAGTCAGAATAATGATACTAAGAATAATAAAGATCAATCGGATAATTCAAAAAAAGAGACGACATTTACAACTGATGATGGTCAAAAAGTTAAAGTACCTCAACATCCTAAAAGAATTGTCGTGCTACATCCTTCTTATGTTGGTGCACTCGTTAAATTTGGTCATAAGCCTGTTGCTGTTCCTAAATTTATTGAACAAAATAAAGTACTTAAAGATGCAACTCAAGGTATTAAGAAAATAGATAATACCAGTGTTGAACAAGTTGCTAAAGAAAAACCGGACTTAATCATTACAACTTCGGAAGATAAAAATTTTAATAAATTGAAAAAAATAGCGCCTACAGTTACATTTAATGCAAATAAATCAAGTTATAAAGATACAACTCTAAAATTGGCACAACTCGTTAACGAAAAAAGTAAAGCAAACGCATGGTTAAAAAAATGGGAGCAACAATTAGCTAGCGATAAAAAAGAACTACAGCCGGTAATAAAAGGGAAAACAGCATCTGTTCTTCAACAAACACCAAAAGGTATTATGGCATTTAGTGATCATATGGGAAGAGGGACAGAAATTATCTATGACGGTTATGGCATGAAACAACCTAGTCCATTAGAAAAAGCAACTCAAACTAAATTTGCGACACGAATTAATGAAGAACAGTTTCAAGATTATATAGGTGATTTTGCAATTATTGCACAACAAGGAGATAAACAACCTCCATTTGAACAAACAAATTATTGGAAAAATTTAACTGCAGTGAAGAAAAATCATGTTATTACATTTGATGTTTCAGAAACACAATATAATGACCCTATTTCATTAGAAAAACAAAGAGAGATATTTTATAAAGCACTTAAAGATATGAAATAACAACATATTTGACTTGAAATAAGCCAATCTATAAAAATAATTATGATCGCACCTTGAGACGTTTGAAACCTTTAACTAATAAACAAACTAAGGTGAGCTGCGAAGGAAATAGCTATAATAAATCGGACTGATAGGAAATAACTTAAAATTTTATACATCAGTTCAATTTGAAAGAAAACTTAAAAATAGACGACATTACCCATACCAATAAAAATCCCTTAACTATAGAAAATAGTGAGGGATTTTTTGTAAAAGTAATACTTATTTTCGTTAGTCATAATATAACAGTGTGGCGGGCGAGAATACACAACGTTATAGTGTGAATGATACATACTTTACTAATACAAATGAGAAAGTAATAAAATCACTTGCGCGACAATTAAAGCTTTAAGTAGCAGACTTTAGTTGTCGTAATGGTGTCGAAATGGATTATCTAGATGTTGCATTAGAGGATTGATAATAGTGTTCAACTATTTGTTCGATTTTTTGAGATATTTTTATAATTTTAATGATATTAAGCGCTTACATAGCAGTGTATAATAAGTTTAACAACATTGATAGAGGTGATAGAGTTGAACTTTTTTGATATACATAAAATACCTAATAAGGGTATTCCATTATCTGTACAGCGTAAGTTATGGCTTAGAAACTTTATGAAAGCCTTTTTCGTTGTGTTCTTTGTTTATATGGCAATGTATTTGATTCGAAATAACTTCAAAGCAGCACAACCATTATTAAAAGAAGATATTGGCTTATCAACACTAGAGTTAGGTTATATTGGTTTAGCGTTTAGTATTACTTATGGTTTAGGTAAGACATTGTTGGGCTATTTTGTTGACGGTCGTAACACGAAGCGGATTATTTCATTTTTACTAATTTTATCTGCAATCACAATATTAATTATGGGATTTGTCTTAAGTTACTTTGGTTCGGTGATGGGACTACTCATTGTACTTTGGGGGCTTAATGGTTTGTTTCAATCAGCGGGAGGTCCAGCGAGTTATTCTACAATTTCAAGATGGGCACCTCGAACGAAGCGAGGCCGATACTTAGGTTTTTGGAATACTTCTCATAATATTGGTGGTGCAATTGCAGGTGGTGTTGCACTTTGGGGTGCCAATGTCTTCTTCCATGGCAATGTAGTTGGCATGTTTATTTTTCCATCAATAGTAGCCTTACTTATTGGAGTAGTAACATTATATATCGGTAAAGATGATCCTGAAGAACTTGGATGGAATCGAGCTGAGGATATATGGGAAGAACCAGTAGATAAAGAGAACATTGATTCACAGGGCATGACAAAATGGGGGATTTTCAAGAAATATATCCTGGGAAATCCTGTTATATGGATTTTATGTATCTCTAATGTCTTTGTCTATATTGTACGTATTGGTATTGATAACTGGGCACCATTGTATGTGTCTGAACATTTACATTTTAATAAAGGTGACGCAGTCAATACTATTTTTTACTTTGAGATAGGAGCCTTGGTTGCAAGTTTATTATGGGGATACATATCGGATGTACTCAAAGGACGTCGAGCTATCGTCGCTATTGGTTGTATGTTTATGATTACATTCGTCGTTTTGTTCTATACGAATGCGACCAGTGTAATGATGGTTAATATTTCCTTGTTTGCTTTAGGTGCGTTAATCTTTGGTCCACAGCTATTAATTGGTGTATCACTGACAGGTTTTGTTCCTAAAAATGCGATTAGTATTGCTAATGGAATGACAGGATCCTTTGCATATTTATTTGGGGATTCCATGGCCAAGGTAGGTTTGGCAGCTATTGTAGATCCTACGAGTAAAGGTTTAAATATCTTTGGATATACATTAAGTGGTTGGACTGATGTGTTTATCGTTTTCTATGTAGCTTTATTCCTAGGTATTATTTTATTGGGTATTGTTGCCTATTATGAAGAAAAGAAAATTAGAAGTCTAAAAATTTAATAATATAGAATTTATAGATGCTTATCATCTAAAATTAATTAGTGAAAAGACGTAAATAAATAACCAATATAATATGTATTGTTAATTAAGAAATTTCAATTGTACACGTTTGACATTTTGTTATCGTTGTAATCTACCGAGCCTGGGACATAAAACATTTATACTTAATATTAAGCATTTGGCAGTAACTGTCTGATTTGTAAAATATTGATTTATCAACGTTTTACAAACCTAGTCAGTTTTGCCTGGGTGGAAGGGACCCAACACAAAAAAACTGGTTAGTCAGTTTTTTCAGACAATGCAGGGACCCGTCATAGAAAAATTTTAAAAATAAAATTTTTTCTTTTATGTGCAAGACGGGCATAGTTGGGCAAGGGACCCGTCATCAAAAATTCATGTGTGGATTTTACATTAATGTGCAAGACGGGCATAGTTGGGCAAGGGACCCGTCATCAAAAATTCATGTGTGGATTTTACATTAATGTGCAAGACGGGCATCTACGAAATAATCTGTTTTGAAATAATTATTTCTGTCCCACTCCCAATGAATTGTAATATTAAGTGCATCACTAATATCATTTTATAAAAGGACTCTTGAAAAGTTAGATTTTAGTCCAATTTTTGAGGTGGATATTATTTTGCATGAATTTAATGAAAGTGTTGTTATTTTATTCCCACTAATTGGGGGAAGCACAGATAAAATATCTAACACTCAACCTAGGTTTACAAAAAGAGCCTAAAACGTTAGTACTACTTAAAAATATAAGTGGCTAACTTAAACTGGAAATTTTCAAAGTACATATAGTTTGTTTTACAAAAAAAATAAAGGAGGTATACTATATGTAAGTTGAGAAAATAATTGTTTCGACAGACATGTTGAAGCACCAAATGCCATCTACTATAGCCGTAGTAGATGGCGTTTTTTTAGTGACTGGTTATTTCAAGTTATCAACGCTTACGATTATTTAACCAATGTTTATAAGTCGTAAGAACTATGACAATAACTATTGGCGCAATAAGAGTTGAGTAAATAATTGTTAATACAGACATATTGTTAGCGCCTCCTAACTTGTCTGATTTCAACAGTTAGGATTGTTGATGACATATGTCATTATATCATTAAGTTGTGTAAAATTAATTTTAATGAATTGTAATATTAAGTGCATCACTAATATTATTTTATAGAAGGTCTCATGAAAAGTTAGATTTTAATTCAACTTTCAGACTACTTCGCTACTATATATTTGAGAGGGTTAGAAACCTATAATATAGTGCTTAGCTTTAAGGGGTCAGTATCATTTGTTACTGTAGTAGTAAAAGAGGTGGAATTATCATTAGAAGAAAGCAAATTTATCTTGTATTGATTATATTCATCATGGTTGTCGAAGTATTTCTACCGTTATTAATAAATATGCCTGAAATGATAAGAAGATATCTAAAATTAGCATTAGTATTTTTAATACCTATGTATTTCTTAGCACCAAGTAAAAAAGATTATAAGAATAAAGATAGTTGAAGTCATCAAATAAATCAATATTTATAGTAACAACACTAAAAGCTACAAACCTAATCTATAGGCATGTAGCTTTTTTGGCTTCCATCATTGAGCTTATCGGTCCAATTTGGAAGAAAACCGTAATATATACGCTCTATTCTAAATTAATTTTTAATTAATGTTCCAATCTTACCATCTAGGGCATCAGAGAGTCTTTCTAAAGATGTAATCAAAACACTACCTTGATCGTTTTTATTGAGGAATTGTATGGCGGCTTCAACTTTTGGAAGCATACTGCCCTTTGCAAATTGATTATCAGCAATATGTTGTTTAATCTCATCAACAGTTACTTCGCCAAGAGCTTTTTCGTTCTCTGTACCATAGTTAATGTAGACATGATCAACTGCTGTTAAAATAATTAATTGGTCAGATTTTAAATGTGCTGCGAGTAGTGCACTAGTTTTATCTTTATCAATGACAGCATCGACACCTTCATAGTTTCCATTTTCTTTTATAACTGGTACACCGCCACCACCAGCTGCAATAACTAGTGTTCCATGTTCAATCAATGCTTCAATACTATCTAATTCAACAATATTAATTGGCTGAGGTGAGGGAACCACGCGACGATAGCCACGTCCTGAATCTTCTACAAATATTTGTCCTTTTTCTTTCATTATTTTAGATGCTTCTTCTTTAGAATAGAATGAACCAATTGGTTTTGTTGGATGCTGAAAAGCTAAATCATCAGTTGAGACTTCTACTTGTGTCACTAGTGTTACGACTTCTTTATTGATGCCTAAAGAATGTAATTCATTTAATAAGCTTTCTTGCATTTGATAACCAATATAAGCTTGACTCATTGCTCCACATTCAGGAAATGGGAATGATGGTCCTTGTTGATGTTCAGCAGCATAATTTAAACCTAAATTAATACATCCAACTTGTGGACCATTACCATGACTAATTACTACTTCATGGCCTCTATTAATTAAGCTAATAAGTGATTTAGCTGTGCCTTTAACAAGTTTTAACTGTTCTTCAGGAGATTTTCCTAAAGCATTACCACCTAAAGCTACAACAATTTTAGACATTTTTTGCACCTCCTTTTTATTCTCCTAAAGTTGCAACCATAACAGCTTTGATTGTATGAGCTCTATTTTCAGCTTCTCGGAATACTACAGATTGTTCACTTTCAAATACGTCATTAGAGACTTCCATTTCAGTCAATCCATATTTTTCATAAATTTGTTGTCCAATTGTCGTATCAGTATCATGGAATGATGGTAGACAATGTTCAAAAATAGTGTGTGGATTACCTGTTTTTTTCATCATTTCTTTAGTTACACGATATGGTTCGAGTAATTTAATACGTTGTTCCCAAATTTCTTCTGGTTCGCCCATTGAAACCCAAACATCTGTATATATTACATCAGAACCTTTAACACCCTTATCGATATCATCGGTTACTAAAATTTCGCCCCCATGTTTATTAGCAATATTTTCACAACGAGTTAATAACTCATTAGATGGGTTTAATTCTTTTGGACATACGAGGTGGAAAGTCATACCCATGATAGCTGCTCCTTGCATTAAAGCATTTGCTACATTATTGCGACCGTCACCAACATAAGTGAAATGAATTTCATGATATGGTTTTTTTAAAACTTCTTTAGCAGTTAAAAAGTCAGCAAGTACTTGTGTAGGGTGATCTTCATCCGTTAGACCGTTCCATACAGGTACGCCAGAGTGTTCTGCTAATTGTTCGACTGTTCGTTGTGAGAAACCACGATATTCAATACCGTCAAACATTCCACCTAATACACGTGCTGTATCTTTGGGCGATTCTTTTTTGCCCATTTGACTTCCTGATGGACCAAGATATGTGACATGTGCACCTTGATCATATGCTGCTGTTTCAAATGCACAACGTGTACGTGTAGAGTCTTTTTCGAAAAGTAATGCTATATTTTTACCTTTTAATTTTTGTTGTTCAATTCCAGAATATTTAGCACGTTTTAAATCTTCAGATAGATTTAATAAAAATTCAATTTCACTTTGTGAAAAGTCTAATAATGTTAAAAAATTTCTATTTCTCAAATTTTGCATAATTTTAGTCTCCTTTAATCATTATTAAAATTTATTTTTTTATAATCCAATTTTTATCGTTTTTAAATAAAATGTTTTTATCCTTCAATTCATTAATAACATGACTAGTTGTTTCGCGAGATAAGCCTGATAAATTACTTAATAATTGTATCGTCATCACTTGATGTATTTCGTAAAATCCACCGTTATCTTCACCTATCGTACGGCATAAAAAATTTAATATTTTTTCAATTCTCTCTTTTGCTAAAGGTGTTTTTAAGGCTATTCCATATTCAGTTTGTCGATACATCATTTTATTGATATTTTTAAAAAGAGTTACAAAAATTTCTTCATGAGTTTTACACAAAAATTCTAATAATTCTTTTGGAAATGTCATGATTTTACAATCAGTAAGAGCTGTATAAGTTTCGTACAATGTTGAAGTTTCATTAAATAAATGATGTATTGGAAATAGCGCTTCTTCTCTATTCAAATTTATATAAGTATCACCATTTATATCAGAAACTTCGCGTAAAGTGCTTCCATTTACTAGAAAATAGACTAATTTGATTTGATTGGTTGAGTAATATATCACTTGTCCTGTTTTGTATTCATACAATGTAAATTCAGATTTATATGCATCAAAAATACTTTCAGGAATATTTAAGTAACTAGCTAATTGTTTGAAACTATAATTGAACTCAATATCTGAATGTTGAAATTGAACTTTACTCTTGTACATAACTTTTACTCCTTGAATATTGCTTTAAAATACAGAGATATTTCCTGTAATTAAACGAATAATTCCTACTACTGCAAGTATGATAATTAAAATGAATAAGGTATAATCTAATTTTGTTAAAGATTTATTGTTATCATGTTGTACATAACTGTAAACAAATAGGCCTGGGATATATAGCAACATGGTTAGTAGTAAATAATCAAGGCCTGCTGCATATACTAACCAAATTGTATAAACAGAGGCAATGATACCGATTACCCATTGCTTTACATTCACTTTTTTCTTATTTTGTATCGTATATTTTACTTGGTAAAATGCACTTAGTGTATATGGAATTAAAATAGCACTTGATGCGAGAGAAAATGCAAATTGATATGCACTCTCTGTAAATAACATACTTATTAAAAATAATTGAACTAAAATATTAGTGATTAACAGGGCATTTATAGGTGATTTATTTTTATTTTCTTTAGCAAACCATTTTGGGAAGAGACCATCTTTGGCAACAATAAATGGTAATTCACCAGCAAGTAATGTCCAACCAAGCCAAGCGCCTAATACTGAAATAATAAGACCTATATTAACGAATACAGAACCCCAATGACCTACAATGTATTCTAATACTTGCGCCATTGATGGATTAGTAAGTTTAGAAATTTGATCTTGCTGTATAACACCTTGTGCTAATACAGTCATTAAGAAATAAATAATAAGTACTGATACTAGTCCTATGACTGTAGCTGTTCCAACGTCTTTTTTAGATTTTGCACGACCCGAAAAGACAACAGCACCCTCAATACCAGTAAAGACCCAGACAGTTACTAACATTGTGCTTTTAACTTGGGAAAGCGTATCTCCCCAACTAAAAACGCCAGCACTTCCACTTGTTAAACCATATAATCCTTCTTTAAAAGTAGTGAAATTAAATACTACTATCATACAAATGATTACTAAAAATATTGGTATCAATTTGGCTACTGTAACAATACTATTAATGAAAGTTGCAGTCTCAACACCTCGTAGAATGAGAAAGTGTACACTCCACAATAATATAGAGGCTACGATAATACTTGGAAGAGTATTTCCTCCTTTAAATATTGGAAAGAAATTTCCTACAGCTGACATAAGTAATGTTGCATAAGCAACATTTCCGAGAAAAGCAGCAAACCAATATCCCCAAGCACTTGAGAAACCAACAAAGTCACCAAAACCATCTTGTGCATAACTATAAATACCACCATCAAGATCCGGCTTTTCGTTAGTAAGATTTTGGAAGACAAAAGCAAGAGAAATCATTCCAATAGCAGTAATTACCCAACCAATAATAATTGCTAGACCTCCTGCTTGACTCCCCATATCTGAAATAATATTGAATGTACCGCCACCAATCATTGATCCTATGACTAAACCAATTAAGGACGTTTTACCTAGTTTGTTTTCATTCATATTAATTTCTCCTAGTTGTGGTCAAATATTTTTGGAATTATGACTTTGACTTTGGCCACGTTGATAATTTTTAATTAAATTTCTTCTCTAAATAATGGTTGGCTCATACATCTTGGGCCTCCTCGACCACGTACAAGTTCACTTCCTGTAATTTCAATAACTTTAATACCTTTATCACGTAATAGTTTATTGGATACATAGTTGCGATCGTAAGTAACAACGACACCCGGTCTTATACACAGTGTATTTGATCCATCATTCCATTGTTCACGTGCGCCATCAATAACATCACCGTTACCTGTTGGGATAAATTCTACTTTTTCAATTCCTAAAACTTTGGCAAGCGTTTCACGTAATTTGCAAGAATGCGTAATTTTAATATCATCTTTAGTGTTGTCATGTTCGATAGTAAAGATATTCATATTATTTTCTTCTTTGAAAATTGCTGCATGGACTGTGAATTTATCATAGTCAATCATCGTGAGTACGGTATCTAAATGCATAAATGTACGTGTATTAGGTATTTCAATTGCAACGATTTTTTTAAAGCTTGTTGCTGTATCTTTAAAAATGTTGCGTGCTAATTTTTCAATAGATTGTGCTGAAGTACGTTCTGAAATACCTATCGCTAATACTTCTTTTGATAATACTAATTCATCGCCACCTTCAATATTGAAGGGTGACATACGATCTAACCAAACAGGTATATCTTGATCTTTAAAACGAGGATGATATTTTAAAATATATGTCATAAAAATTGACTCTCTACGTCGGGCTCGCCAATACATTCTATTGATAGTCATTCCTCTGCCTATAGAAGCCTGAGGATCTCTAGTAAAATATAGATTAGGCATAGGGTCTAAATAGAAAGGATATCTATCATCCATATATTCTACTAAGTGTGTTGTTTTGAGCTGTATTTCTTCTTTGCGAACACCAGCCATAATTTTATCAATCAGTTCTTGATCAGATAATTTTGAAAAGAATTCCTTGATTTCCATTTCGTGACCTAATATTGTTTTTTGAGATTCAGCAAAGATATCATTGATAAATTGTTCACGAACATGCGGTTCAGCAATCGCTTCGGCTGCAAGTTTTTCTAAATATACAACTTCTACGCCTTCATCTCTTAAAGTTTGAGCAAATTTATCATGCTCTTCTTGTGCAACTTTTAAATAAGGAATATCATCAAACAATAAACCGCTTAAGAAATCAGGCACTAAGTTTTCTAATTCTTTACCTGGTCTCTTTAATAACACCGTCTTTAATTTCCCAATTTCACTGTTTACTTGAATAAGAGTTTCTTCCATTTTTGAATTCCTCCTTTATCTTATTTCACTATAAGCATAAAGCGCTTTCAAAAATAATTATGTGAATGTATTCACATTTAAAGGCTCTAAAAATCCATACATTTAATTATATTCAATACAAATATTTGATTAATTATACGGATTTAGTGTGATTAACTGTATAATGTTCTAAATTTACTTGTAATAGATGCTTATTATAATTTTGGAAATTTTTTTGATTCTTATTTTTGTATGATTATACAAACATGTTATTCAATACTTATTTTTCAATTTTTGCATTTTGTAATATATATATTGAGCCATTTCATTTGATGAAGTTAATAGCATAAACATATCATTACCACCGATTGAACCTAAAACCTCTTCCATTTGTAGCTGATCAACGTAATAATTTATACATTGTGCAAATCCAGGTGATGTTTTGACTAACACATAACTATCCTTTAATAGTATGTCGATTATTTCGTCCTGATAAATTTCTAATTTCCTTTTTATATCTAGTTCTTTAAATTGATCTATTCTTTTGTAGAAATACATATTATTTTTATATGGTATTCTATAAATTTCTAATTCTTGTAGGTCTCTCGCTATTGTTGTTAAGCTATAATGAATTCCAAAATGTTGTGCCATGTAGTCTGCTATTTCTTGTTTTTTACTAAAGTTATTTTGTTCTATTATAGTTAATATTAGATTTAAGCGTTTTTCTTTTTTCATTAAAAACAACTCCCTATAACTATTTTAATTTAATCAGAAAACTAAGTTTTTATTACTATAACCATGACCATAATAAACATTGTAAAATCAATAAAAATATTAATTTCGCAATGTTTATTAATATGTCATTATTTGATTTTTTCTCTATATAATCTTTACTTCCAATTATACATTACGTTAAATTAAAAAATATTTTTAAAATAAAATTTCACAAATTTTATATATTTAAATTTTATTTAAGTGCAATAG
>NZ_PPQR01000035.1 GCF_002902085.1 Staphylococcus simiae | reverse complement strand
GATAGTTATAGAAGTATAGGCATGGAACATATAAGTCTCTATACCTCTATGCATTGTAATAGTTATAATCGTTATTGTAATAGCAATTATAACTCTGAAACTAGTGTCCCAAGTTTTATATTTTCCATTTATATAAATACTTATCTCAATATCATTAATAGTCATGTCATTATACAGCATGGTTAATACATATATTGCATCAATTATGCTGACAGCAGTATTTATTGTACTTGTTATTTGGGCATTTACTAATGAATCACATTAAAGTCGAAGATTTTAAGTGATTCACGTTATTTAATATGATCATTGCCACAAATTCCTCTTGTTTTTTCAATTTTAACATTTTGATGTAAATACGTAATGAAGGTTCGAGATATGTATTTTTTAATGACATAATTATGACATAATAGAGTACAAAAACGAAAAACAAAGAAAATTCTAGAATGTTAAAACACTGATTTAATAAGGTTAATACATGTATTAAGGTTTATTTTTAGTGGTACATAATGCCAGGCATGATGTAAATAGCCAATAAACGTAGATTTAAAAGTGATTAATCATTTGATTTGATATAATAATGGTATAAAATATACAAAATAAAAATGCCGATAGGTCTAGCTGAACTAAAACAGGATTTCAAAATAATTCTTTTGAGACGTTTTCCATGAGTTGACTGAACTTTTGGGAAGCGTCTTTTTATATAACTATTTAACTATGGAGATATTAATTTCGGTCATGTAATTTTACTAATATATAAGCTGTATGTTGATTTTTGAAATTAATTGTATAATATATTTTAACTTTCTAATAATTGTTATAGTTAAGTTGTTATAATTTCGATTTTGTGCTATTTTATTTTAAAAATATACAATAGGCTAAAGATATTATATATCGTTTAAATCATGCCTGAAGAAATAAAGGAGCAGGAATAAACAATGAACAGCAAGAGAAACAACAACTTAGATAAGACAAAGATTACTAGATTTTCAATCAGAACTTATAAAGGGTATGGGGCTGCAAGTATTATCGTGTCAGCATTCTTTTTATTGTTAAACCATAATCACATTGCACAAGCTTCCGAAATTAAGAAAGACATGAATACTTCGACGAATATAAGTCATATTAATAGTGAAGTTTCATCTCAATTACAATCCAATAATAATCTCCAAAACAAAAATGATACGATATTAAACGATGCAAACACAGTAAGTAATGTTCAACTAAATAATACAAGTACTGATTCTAATAAATCTTTAGCAAATAAGTTAGCTGATCAACATACACAACAAAACAATGTCGAAGATACAAAACAAAATCAAAGTAGTATCAATACGCAACATAATAGTCAATCACCGAGCGTACGTCATCGTATTCGTAAAAGAAGTGTGAACACCAATCTCGCACCAGCAAGTAATAATGATCCTCTACACTTCAATGAAACCAATACTTCAATTGAAAATGGTCATTTTGATCATGTAACAGGAGGCACATTACCGACAACTTCACAAAAAGTTACAGTTGTTACTGGTGTAGATCATTGGACGAGTTTATCGACAGCTCCTAATCCTGAATTTCCAATCTTCAATACTTTAACTGCTAAAGATTATCGCCCATTTATGAGTGATGCTTCAGCACCATATGGTGTTGTATTAGCTAGAACTACGGATGGTAATAATAGAAATGTTTTAGATCCTAAAGTAGCAGGTATTTATCAAGATATTAGTGTTGTACCTGGTTCAGAACTCGTGGTGAGATTTACATCTGCTAGTATGACATTTAAAAGTAGTGTAACAGGCGCTAAATTGAAAATAAGTGATACTACCGGTAGTCAAATATTATTTGATAGTAGACTTAATGGTATGGGTAATTTTCCAACTGGTAAATTAACGGTATTAGTAAATATACCTGAAAATTTAAATCGTGTACGTGTGATGTTTTTACCTATATCTAACAAAAGTAATTTAACGTCTGGACAAACTAGCAGTGCTAATGGCTTTGGTTCAGCGCCTGCTAATATTTATTATGGGGGAGTAGTTAGTAATGTCAGCGTGAATAGTGGTGCTTATATTGAAACGTCAGTACCTCAAACATCATATACTGTAAGTGCTAATTCAGCTACGGCTAATGCTGTTCGAGCAACAGTTTCATTTAATTTAGAAAATAAAGGTCATAATTTTGCGAAAAGTGTGGATTATAAAGTGACATTACCAGCAAATTCTAAGTTTATTTCTGCAACTGGTGCTCAAGGAAGCTATAATCAAGCTACAAATGTATTAACATTATCGATTGGACAAGTAGGTATAGGTCAAAGGAGAACTATTACTTATACCACTGAATTGCAAGCTACAGAACCTAAAAATGTAGAGTTGAACGGTAATTTAACTTATCAAACTGATGCGCCATTTAGAGGAACAGGGATACAAAAAACAGGTAATAATAGCGTGAATACGCAAACAGTTCAAATATTAATGTACCAAACAGATTTACAAACAAAAGTAAATGATGTTACTCAACAATTACATACGTTGAATGAAGCGGATTATACACCTGAAAGCTGGAATGCATTAAAAGCTAAACTAGTAGATGCTAATAATATTTTAAATGAAGAAAATAATCACATTGATCTTGCTAATCGCCAAAATCAAGCGACTATTAATCAATTAACAACAGATATTCAAACATTATTTACACAGTTGAAGGAAACAACACCAGCGTCACCAAGTGTAACAGCAGATGTTCCAAATGCTAATGTAGTAGTTAGCCCCCAAGGAGATACTACTTCAATGACAATCAAGTATGTCGATACGGCAGGAACAGATCAATCCATAACAGCAATGAAAGCAAATAATATGTGGTCACTCAATCCAACAGTTGCAGGTATATCGATTAACGACCAAACAGGTACTGTCACTGTAGAACATACCGCGGTCCAACCAAATAGCGTGGTAAAAGCAACAGCTGTAAAAGGCAATAGTGATAGTAGTAATGAAATGCAAGTTACAATGCCAATTAAGGAAGCAACGCCAGCGCCACCAACTGTAACAGCAGATGAACCAACTGCAAGTGTAGTAATTACTCCTCAGGGTGAAATTACATCAATGACGATCAAGTATGTTGATACGGCAGGTGCAGATCAATCCATAACAGCAACGAAAGCAAATAATATATGGTCACTCAATCCATCAGTTCAAGGTATAACTATCAATGATCAAACAGGTATAGTTAATGTAAACCATACTGCAGTCCAACCGCATAGTGAAGTGAAAGCAACAGCAGTGAAAGGAAATAGTAATGTCAGTGGAGAAAATAAAGCTGAAATACCAGTTAAACAAGTGACTCCATTAGCACCAACTATAACAGCAGATGTGTCTACTGCAATTGTGTTAGTTAGTCCCCAAGGAGATACTACTTCAATGACGATCAAGTATGTTGATACGGCAGGAGCAGACCAAACTATAACTGCAACTAAAGTAAATAATATGTGGTCGCTCAATCCAACAGTTGCAGGTATGTCGATTAACGACCAAACAGGTACTGTCACTGTAGAACATACCGCGGTCCAACCAAATAGCGTGGTAAAAGCAACGGCCGTAAAAGGAAATAGTGATAGCAGTAGTGAGACTCGAGTTACAATGCCGATTAAGGAAGCAACGCCAGCGCCACCAACTGTAACAGCAGATGAACCAACTGCAAGCGTGGTAGTTAGCCCTCAAGGTGACATAACATCAATGACGATCAAGTATGTTGATACGGCACGAGCAGACCAAACCATAACAGCAACGAAAATAAATAATATGTGGTCACTTAATCCATCAGTTGCAGGTATGACGATCAACGACCAATCAGGAGCTGTCACAATTAGTCATACTGCAGTACAAGCAAGTAGTGAAGTAAAAGCGACAGCTGTAAAAGGAAATAGTGATAGCAGTAGTGAAACACGTGTTATGATGCCAATTAAGCAAGCCACACCGGCAGCACCAACTGTAGCAGCAGATATTCCACATGCGAGTGTTGTAGTTACCCCTCAAGGGGATGTAACATCAATGACGATAAAATATACAGATATGACAGGAGCAAATCAATCCATAACAGTAACGAAAGCGAATAATATATGGTCACTCAATCCATCAGTAGCAGGTATGACGATCAACGACCAATCAGGAGCTGTCACAATTAGTCATACTGCAGTACAAGCAAGTAGCGAAGTAATAGCAACAGCCGTCAAAGGTAATAGTGATGTCAGTGGAGAAAATAAAGCTGAAATGCCAGTTAAGGAGGCAACGCCTGTAGCACCAACTGTAATAGCAGATGTTCCAACTGCAAGCGTGGTAGTTACACCTCAAGGTGACATAACATCAATGACGATTAAGTATGTCGATACAGTAGGAACAGACCAAATCATAACAGCAACGAAAATAAATAATATGTGGTCACTAAATCCATCAGTTGCAGGCATATCAATTAACAACCAAACAGGTACTGTCACCGTTACACACACTGCAGTCCAACCACATAGTGAAGTAAAAGCAACAGCTGTAAAAGGTAATAGTGATAGTAGTAGTGAAACGCAAGTTACAATGCCAATTAAGGAGACAATGCCCACAGCACCAACTGTAACAGCAGATGTTCCAACAGCAAGTGTAGTAATTACCCCGCAAGGTGACATAACATCAATGACAATCAAGTATGTCGATACGACAGGAGCAGACCAAACTATAACAGTAACGAAAGCGAATAATATGTGGTCACTAAATCCATCAGTTGCAGGCATATCAATTAACAACCAAACAGGTACTGTCACGGTTACACACACTGCAGTACAACCACATAGCGAAGTAAAAGCAACAGCTGTAAAAGGAAATAGTGATGTCAGTGGTGAAAATAAAGATCAGATGCCAATTAAGGAAGCAACACCAGCGCCACCGAATGTCACAGCAGATGTTCCAACAGCAAGTGTAGTAATTACCCCGCAAGGTGACATAACATCAATGACAATCAAGTATGTCGATACCGCAGGAACAAACCAAACCATAACAGCAACAAAAACGAATAATACATGGTCACTTAGTTCATTAGTCCAAGGTGTATCTATCAATAATCAAAGTGGAGTTGTCACAGTTGCGCACACTGCAGTACAAGCAAGTAGCGAAGTAAAAGCAACGGCTGTAAAAGGCAATAGTGATAGTAGTAGTGAAACGCAAGTTACAATGCCAATTAAGGAAGCAACACCGGCAGCACCAAGCGTAACAGCAGATGTTCCGACTGCAAGTGTGATAATTACACCTCAAGGTGATATTACATCAATGACGATAAAATATATTAATCCAGCAAGTGTAGAGGAAACAATTATGGCTACTAAAAACGGTAGCACATGGGATTTAAGTAATACTGTCGGCGGAATTACGATTAATAACCAGACAGGAATAGTGACAGTAGATCATACCGCAGTACAAGCAAGTAGCGAAATAAAAGCAACGGCTGTAAAAGGAAATAGTGATGTCAGTGGAGAAAATAAAGATCAGATGCCAATTAAGGAGGCAACACCGGCAGCACCGACTGTAACAGCAGATATGTCAACTGCAAGTGTAGTAATTACCCCACAAGGTGACATTACATCAATGACGATTAAGTATGTTGATACGGCAGGAACAGACCAAATAACAACTGCAACGAAAGTAAATAATACATGGTCACTTAATCCATCAGTTCAAGGTATATCTATCAATGATCAAACGGGTATTATTACTGTAGAACACACTGCGGTTCAGCCAAGTAGCGAAGTAAAAGCAACGGCTGTAAAAGGAAATAGTGATAGTAGTAGTGAGACTCAAGTTACTATGCCAGTTAAGGAAGCAACACCAGCGCCACCAAACGTAACAGCAGATGAACCAACTGCAAGCGTGGTAATTACACCTCAAGGTGATATTACATCAATGACGATAAAATATGTCGATACGGCAGGTACAGATCA
>NZ_PPQR01000034.1 GCF_002902085.1 Staphylococcus simiae | reverse complement strand
ATGTATACTATAACTAAACGTTTTCGTTATAAACCTTTTAATAAAAGAAAAAGTTATTATGATAAAATTAATTCAATTCTCAAAAGATTTAGAATTGAATATCAAATTACTGTAAGCCCTATCTTGTATATGCTACAATTTATATTGGTGGAGGGGTGACATATTGAATAACATCCAACAATCATTTTTAAATACATTAAAAGTTGAAAGAAACTTTTCTGAACATACATTAAAATCATATCATGATGATTTAGTTCAATTTAATCAATTTTTGAAACAAGAACATTTAGAATTAAATACGTTTCAGTATCGAGATGCTAGAAATTATTTAAGTTACTTATATTCAAATAAGTTGAAAAGAACTTCAGTATCTCGTAAAATCTCAACGTTACGTACTTTTTATGAATATTGGATGACTATGGATGACTCCATCATTAATCCATTTGTGCAATTAGTACACCCTAAAAAAGAACAATATCTTCCTCAATTTTTCTATGAAGAAGAGATGGAAGCTTTGTTTAATACGGTACAACAAGATGCCAAAAAAGGTATTAGAGATAGAGTGATTTTGGAATTGTTGTATGCAACAGGTATTCGAGTATCTGAATTAGTTAATATTAAGCGACAAGATATTGATATGTATTCTAATGGCGTAACGGTTTTAGGAAAAGGTAATAAACAACGCTTTGTTCCTTTCGGTGAATTCTGTAAACAAAGTATTGAACAATATTTATCTGATTTCAAACCAATACAACATTCAAAACATGATTTTTTGATTGTAAATTTAAAAGGTGAAGCAATTACTGAACGTGGTGTTAGATATGTCCTTAACGACATAGTTAAACGTACATCAGGAGTAAGTAAGATACACCCTCATAAATTAAGACATACTTTTGCTACACATTTATTAAATGAAGGTGCTGATTTACGGACTGTTCAAGCACTATTAGGACATGTAAATTTATCGACAACAGGAAAATATACTCACGTATCGAATCAACAATTGAGAAAGGTGTATTTAAATGCACATCCTAGAGCAAAAAAGGAGAATGAATAATGAGTAATAATACTTTACATGCAACGACTATTTATGCCGTAAGACATAATGGAGAAGCAGCTATGGCTGGTGATGGGCAAGTGACATTAGGACAACAAGTCATTATGAAACAAACTGCCCGCAAAGTAAGACGCTTATATGATGGCAAAGTTTTAGCTGGTTTTGCTGGAAGTGTTGCTGATGCCTTTACACTATTTGAAAAATTCGAAACAAAATTACAACAATTTAGTGGTAATTTGGAGCGAGCTGCAGTCGAATTAGCACAAGAATGGCGTGGAGATAAACAATTACGTCAACTTGAAGCGATGTTGATCGTCATGGATAAAGATGCAATTTTAGTCGTAAGTGGTACTGGTGAAGTTATAGCACCAGATGATGACTTAATTGCAATTGGTTCTGGTGGTAATTATGCTTTAAGTGCAGGTAGAGCATTAAAACGACATGCATCACATATGTCAGCTAAAGAAATGGCTTATGAAAGCCTTAAAGTAGCATCAGATATTTGTGTCTTTACGAATGATAATATTGTGGTAGAGACATTATAAAGTTAGAAATTTGGAAATGAATACTGAATTTTAGTGCAAAATGGAGGAATGAAATTAATGGATACAACTGGAATTAAATTGACTCCAAAAGAGATAGTATCAAAATTAAACGAATATATTGTTGGACAAGATGATGCTAAGCGTAAAGTTGCGATTGCTTTACGTAATAGATACAGAAGAAGCTTATTAAATGAAGAAGCTAAGCAAGAAATATCTCCTAAGAATATTCTTATGATTGGACCAACTGGTGTAGGTAAAACTGAAATTGCAAGAAGAATGGCCAAAGTTGTTGGTGCACCTTTTATTAAAGTTGAAGCTACTAAATTCACAGAGGTAGGTTATGTTGGTCGAGATGTTGAAAGTATGGTAAGAGATTTAGTAGATGTTTCAGTTAGGTTAGTAAAAAATAACAAAAAAGCATTAGTTAAAGATGAAGCAACAAATAAAGCAAATGAAAAACTTGTCAAATTGTTAGTACCAAGTATGAAAAAGAAAGCCTCACAATCAAATAATCCGCTGGAATCTCTATTTGGAGGTGCGATTCCTAATTTTGGTCAAGACAATGAAGAAGAGGAAGAAGCACCAACTGAAGAAATTAAAACGAAGCGTTCTGAAATTAAACAACAATTGCTAGAAGGTAAACTTGAAAAAGAAAAGGTACGAATTAAAGTAGAACAAGACCCTGGTGCTTTAGGCATGTTAGGAACGAATCAAAATCAACAAATGCAAGATATGATGAATCAATTAATGCCTAAGAAAAAAGTTGAAAGAGAAGTTGCAGTTGAAACAGCACGTAAAATTTTGGCAGATGACTTTGCTGACCAATTAATCGATCAAGAGACAGCAAATCAGGAAGCATTAGAATTAGCCGAACAAATGGGGATTATTTTCATTGATGAAATAGATAAAGTAGCTACTAATAATCAAAATAGTGGACAAGATGTTTCTAGACAAGGTGTACAAAGAGATATTCTACCAATTTTGGAAGGTAGCATGATACAAACAAAATATGGTACTGTGAATACTGAACATATGTTATTTATTGGAGCAGGCGCATTTCATGTTTCTAAGCCGAGTGATTTAATTCCTGAATTACAAGGTCGATTTCCAATTAGAGTTGAACTCGATAGCCTAACAGTAGCAGACTTCGTAAGTATTTTAACAGAACCTAAGTTATCGTTAATTAAGCAATACGAAGCATTATTACAGACAGAAGAAGTAACAGTTAATTTTTCAGATGAAGCCATAACGCGTTTAGCTGAAATAGCTTATCAAGTAAATCAAGATACTGATAATATAGGTGCTAGAAGATTGCATACTATTTTAGAAAAAATGCTCGAAGATTTATCATTTGAAGCACCAAATATGCCGCATGCTGTTGTAGATATAACACCTCAATATGTTGACGATAAACTAAAATCAATTTCAACAAATAAGGATTTAAGTGCATTTATTTTATAAAATATAAAAGGAGAAAGATTCATGAGCTTATTATCTAAAACTAGAGAATTAAACACATTATTACAAAAACACAAAGGTATAGCTGTAGATTTTAAAGATGTTGCACAAACAATTAGTAGCGTAACAGTTACGAATGTTTTCATCGTATCGCGTAGAGGTAAAATTTTAGGATCGAGTTTGAACGAATTATTAAAAAGTGAACGAATTATTAGTATGTTAGAAGAAAGACACATTCCAAGTGAATATACTGATCAATTAATGGAAGTTAAACAAACTGAATCTAATATTGATATTGATAATGTTTTAACAGTATTCCCACCAGAAAATAGAGAAGTTTTCATCGATAGCAGAACTACAATCTTCCCAATTTTAGGTGGTGGAGAGAGATTAGGTACACTTGTATTAGGTAGAGTACATGATGATTTTAATGAAAATGATTTAGTATTAGGTGAATATGCTGCAACAGTTATAGGTATGGAAATTTTACGAGAAAAACACAATGAAGTTGAAAAAGAAGCGAGAGACAAAGCTGCAATTACTATGGCAATTAATTCACTGTCTTATTCAGAAAAAGAAGCCATTGAACATATCTTTGATGAATTAGGTGGTACTGAAGGATTGTTAATCGCATCAAAAGTTGCTGATAGAGTTGGAATTACAAGATCTGTAATTGTTAATGCCTTGAGAAAACTTGAAAGTGCCGGTGTTATAGAATCACGTTCTTTAGGTATGAAAGGTACCTTTATTAAAGTTAAAAAAGAAAAATTCTTAGATGAATTAGAAAAAAGTAAATAGATATTACTAGAGATAGATAAGTTTGATATTTTATTCAGTCAATTGCTTATCTGTCTCTTTTAAATCTTATAAAAACTATTTGCTTTTAAGCATACAATATGTTATATTTATCTTCGGCTATAAAGCCAATACACACATTACAAATAACGATATGTAAATGGTGCAATACTTGAAGTATTGTTTTTACAGTAGTTTGTAATGGAGGTAATTTAACCATTAGGAGGAATTTATCATGGCAGTAATTTCAATGAAACAATTGCTAGAAGCAGGTGTTCACTTCGGTCACCAAACACGCCGTTGGAACCCAAAAATGAAAAAATACATCTTCACTGAAAGAAATGGTATTTATATCATCGACTTACAAAAAACAGTGAAAAAAGTTGACGAAGCTTATTACTTCTTAAAACAAGTATCTGAAGATGGCGGTAAAGTCTTATTCGTAGGTACTAAAAAACAAGCACAAGAATCAGTTAAAGCTGAAGCAGAACGTGCTGGACAATTCTACATTAACCAAAGATGGTTAGGTGGATTATTAACTAACTATAAAACAATCTCAAAACGTATCAAACGTATCTCTGAAATTGAAAAAATGGAAGAAGATGGTTTGTTCGAAGTATTACCTAAAAAAGAAGTTGTTGAACTTAAAAAAGAATACGACCGTTTAATCAAATTCTTAGGCGGTATTCGTGATATGAAAACAATGCCTCAAGCATTATTCGTAGTTGACCCTCGTAAAGAGCGTAACGCTATTGCTGAAGCACGTAAATTAAATATTCCTATCGTAGGTATCGTTGATACTAACTGTGATCCAGATGAAATCGATTACGTTATCCCAGCAAACGATGATGCTATTCGTGCCGTTAAATTATTGACTGGTAAAATGGCAGATGCTGTCTTAGAAGGACAACAAGGCGTATCTAATGAAGAAGTTGCTGCAGAGCAAAACATCGATTTAGATGAAAAAGAAAAATCAGAAGAAACAGAAGCAACTGCAGAATAATCACTGTTGACTCTGACTTGATATAGTTTTAAATGGGTGATAAGATATATATGCTTATCACCTTTTTTAAAAGAAAAATATAAATGATATGTTAAAGCTAACTGTTATTTTTATTTATGTTAAGATTTTTAGATAATTAAAGCTATGAGCCTAATAATAGCTTCAGTTATGAACAATCATTTAACTATAAAAAATTGCAAATATAGACTATTGGCAATTAAACCTAAATTAATGCTAAAATTAAAAACAAATATTGATATAATTTATTGGAGGAATAAAGAATGGCTACTATTACAGCAAAACTTGTTAAAGAATTACGTGAAAAAACTGGCGCAGGCATGATGGATTGTAAAAAAGCGCTAACTGAAACAGATGGCGATATTGATAAAGCGATTGATTACCTACGTGAAAAAGGTATTGCTAAAGCAGCTAAAAAAGCTGACCGTATTGCTGCAGAAGGTTTAGTACACGTTGAAGTAAAAGGTAATGAAGCTGCAATTGTTGAAATTAACTCAGAAACTGACTTCGTTGCTCGTAACGAAGGTTTCCAAGAATTAGTTAAAGAAATTGCTAACCAAATTCTTGAATCTAAAGCAGAAAATGTTGACGCTTTAATGGAAACTACTTTACCAAACGGTAAATCAGTTGACGAAAGAATGAAAGAAGCTATTTCTACAATTGGTGAAAAATTAAGCATTCGTCGTTTTGCAATAAGAACTAAAACTGACAATGATGCATTTGGTGCTTACTTACACATGGGTGGACGTATCGGTGTGTTAACAGTAGTTGAAGGTTCAACTGACGAAGAAGCAGCTAAAGATGTAGCTATGCATATTGCTGCAATCAACCCTAAATATGTTTCTTCAGAACAAGTTAGTGAAGAAGAAATTAATCATGAAAGAGAAGTATTAAAACAACAAGCTTTAAATGAAGGTAAACCAGAAAAAATCGTTGAAAAAATGGTTGAAGGACGTTTACGTAAATATCTACAAGAAATTTGTGCTGTAGACCAGGACTTCGTTAAAGACCCAGATCAAACAGTTGAAGCTTTCTTAAAATCAAAAGGTGGAAAACTTGTTGACTTCGTACGTTATGAAGTAGGAGAAGGTATGGAAAAACGCGAAGAAAACTTTGCTGACGAAGTAAAAGGACAAATGAAATAATCTGTCATAAAGTATAACAAGGAAGAAGACACCTATAGTACGACTTATTACTGTGTTTCACATGTTGATAAGGAGTAACCGTGTCTTCTTTACTTGTATATGTTACATATATTCACGATAGAGAGGATAAGACAATGGCTCAAAATTCTAAATATAAACGTGTAGTTTTAAAACTAAGTGGTGAAGCACTAGCAGGAGATAAAGGATTTGGTATCAATCCAATTATTATTAAAAGTGTTGCCGAACAAGTTGCAGAAGTAGCAAAAATGGACTGTGAAATTGCAGTTATTGTTGGTGGAGGTAATATTTGGAGAGGTAAAACTGGTAGTGATTTAGGCATGGATAGAGGTACTGCTGACTATATGGGTATGTTAGCTACTGTTATGAATGCATTAGCATTACAAGATAGCCTTGAACAATTAGATTGTGATACACGTGTCTTAACATCTATTGAAATGAAGCAAGTTGCAGAACCATACATTCGTCGTCGTGCAATTAGACACTTAGAGAAGAAACGAGTAGTGATTTTTGCTGCTGGTATTGGTAATCCATACTTCTCAACTGATACAACTGCTGCATTAAGAGCTGCAGAAGTAGAAGCAGATGTTATTTTAATGGGTAAAAACAATGTTGATGGTGTTTACTCAGCAGATCCTAAAGTAGATAAAAATGCAGTTAAATATGAACACTTAACTCATATTCAAATGCTACAAGAAGGTTTACAAGTAATGGATTCAACTGCATCTTCATTCTGTATGGATAATAATATTCCATTAAACGTATTCTCTATTATGGAGGAAGGAAATATTAAACGTGCTGTAATGGGTGAAAAAATTGGTACGTTAATTACAAAATAAAATACGAGGTGTTTTTATAATGAGTGACATTATTAATGAAACTAAATCAAGAATGAAAAAATCAATCGATAGTTTGTCTCGCGAACTTGCTAATATTAGTGCAGGACGAGCTAATTCCAACTTATTAAATGGTGTAACAGTTGATTACTATGGTGCACCTACGCCAGTTCAACAATTGGCTAGCATCAATGTTCCAGAAGCACGACTACTAGTTATTTCTCCATATGATAAAACATCAGTTGGAGATATTGAGAAAGCAATTATTGCAGCCAATTTAGGTGTTAATCCAACAAGTGATGGTGAAGTAATTCGTATTTCTGTACCTGCTTTGACTGAGGAACGTAGAAAAGAATTAGTTAAAGATGTAAAAAAAATCGGGGAAGACGCAAAAGTCTCTGTTCGCAATATTCGTCGTGATATGAATGAACAATTGAAAAAAGATGAAAAAAACGGTGATATTTCAGAAGATGAATTAAGAAGCCAAACAGATGATGTTCAAAAAGCTACTGATAGTTCTATCAAAGAAATTGATCAATTAGTTGCTGATAAAGAAAAAGACATCATGTCAGTATAAAAATTGTCGATTTAATTATCAAAACGATGAGATTATTGTGATAAATTAAATATTCATAAAAATGTATGAGTGATATCACATTTAATACTGTTAAGTGCACAAACACTTTATTAGCGAGTATATAAGATAAAATAAAATTATATAATTAGAATGAAGTGCTTCGTTTTAACATCAGTAGGTATGTCACGTTCATGATATAAACTGTACCGAGTACGACTTTGGTACAGTTTTTTTATTTGCTTATTCAATGCGTTAAATGAGTATGATAAAATGATAGATGATTGTTTAATACATATACTATATAACAGAGATGATCAGGCTCGGAGGAAAGACCATGTTTAAAAAGCTAATAAATAAAAAGAATAATATAAAAATCCAAGATGATAATTTGGATTTAGCAAATATACCTGAACATATTGCTATCATTATGGACGGAAATGGCAGATGGGCAAAGAATAGAAAAATGCCTAGAATCAAAGGTCATTACCAAGGAATGCAAACAGTGAAGAAAATAACGCGTAAAGCAAGTGATATAGGTGTTAAATATTTAACATTATATGCCTTTTCCACAGAAAATTGGTCAAGACCTGAAAATGAAGTAAATTATATTATGAATTTACCTGTAGATTTTTTAAAAACATTTTTACCAGAACTTATTGAAAAGAATGTTAAAGTTGAAACAATTGGGTTTACAGATAAACTTCCTAAAAAAACATTAGAAGCTATTAATAATGCGCAAGAAAAAACAGCTAATAATACTGGTTTGAAATTGATATTTGCTATAAATTATGGTGGTAGAGCAGAAATTGTACATAGTATAAAAAATATGTTTGAAGAGATGCAACAACAAGGGTTAAACAGTGATATTATCGATGAAGCATATATAAACAATCATTTGATGACTAAAGATTATCCAGATCCTGAATTATTGATTCGTACATCTGGAGAACAAAGAATAAGCAACTTTTTAATTTGGCAAGTTTCATATAGTGAATTTATCTTTAATCAAAAATTATGGCCTGACTTTGATGAAGATGAACTAGTAGAATGTATTAAAATTTATCAGTCACGTCAACGTCGTTTTGGCGGATTAAATGAGGAGTAGTAAAGTATGAAAGTAAGAACGCTAACTGCAATCATTGCCTTATTGGTTTTCTTGCCCATATTGTTAAAAGGTGGACTAATTTTAATGTTATTTGCTAATCTATTAGCATTAATTGCATTAAAAGAGCTACTCAATATGAACATGATTAAATTTGTTTCTTTTCCAGGAATAATAAGTGCAATCGCATTAATCATTATTATGTTACCTCAAGATGCTGGTGTATGGGTACAAGTGATACAATTAAAAAGTTTAATTGCAATGAGTTTTATTGTTTTAAGTTATACAGTCTTATCTAAAAATAGATTTAGTTTCATGGATGCAGCTTTTTGCTTAATGTCAGTGGCATATGTAGGCATAGGATTTATGTATTTTTACGAAACGCGATCTGAAGGGTTACATTACATATTATTTGCTTTTTTAATTGTTTGGCTTACTGATACAGGTGCATATTTATTCGGTAAAATGTTTGGTAAACATAAATTATGGCCAGTAATTAGTCCGAATAAAACAATCGAAGGTTTTATTGGAGGACTGTTCTGTAGTTTATTGGTCCCAATAATTATGTCATTTTTTGTAGAGTTTAGTATGAATATGTGGTTATTATTAGCGATAACTATCGTATTAAGTCTGTTTGGACAATTAGGAGATTTAGTGGAGTCTGGTTTTAAGCGTCATTTTGGTGTAAAAGACTCTGGACGAATTTTACCTGGACATGGTGGTATTTTAGATCGATTTGATAGTTTTATGTTTGTACTACCATTACTAAACATTCTATTAATTCAAATTTAATGATTTGATTTATGTTTTTAATCTGTGAAAAGCTATATTAAATTAAGAATTATATTAAGTGCTGAGATTTTTCAATTGCTAAAGTAATAATAAAACTAATAAATTTGAAAGCACACATGTTGAGGAGTTATTGAGATATATTCATATCTTATAACTCCTTTTGAAAATCTTAAGCAATTTTTTCAGAAATTCGTACTTTATTGTTTGTTATTAAATAAGTACATATTATAATAATGATATTATGTTTATAAACTAACGTAACAATCGAAATATACAACAATCGAGGTGTAGCTAATGAGCTATTTAATTACAATTATTGCTTTCATTATAGTGTTCGGTGTATTAGTAACTGTTCATGAATATGGGCATATGTTTTTTGCAAAAAGGGCTAGCATAATGTGCCCAGAGTTTGCTATCGGTATGGGTCCGAAAATTTTCAGTTTTAGAAAAGATGAAACATTATACACAATCCGTCTATTACCAGTCGGAGGTTATGTTCGTATGGCAGGAGATGGTTTAGAAGAACCTCCTGTTGAACCAGGTATGAATATTAAAATTAAATTAAATGACCAAGACGAGATCACACATATTATTTTAGACGATCAACATAAGTTTCAACAAATTGAAGCGATTGAAGTAAAAAAATGTGATTTCAAAGATGATTTATTTATTGAAGGTATAACTGCATATGATGACTTAAGACATCGCTTTAATATAGCTAACAAAGCATATTTTGTTGAAAATGGTAGTTTAATACAAATAGCACCACGCGATCGTCAATTTACACATAAGAAACCTTTAGCCAAATTTTTAACTTTATTTGCAGGACCACTGTTTAACTTTATATTAGCTTTAGTGTTATTTATTGGTTTGGCTTTTTACCAAGGTACACCCACTGCATCTATTGCACAAGTTGCCAATAACACTCCAGCACAACACGCTGGTTTACAAAAAGGTGATAAAATTGAACAAATCGGCCCATATAAAATTTCCAAATTTGAAGATGTCGATAAAGCATTAGCCAAAGTAAAAGATAATAAAACAACTGTAAAATATGATAGGGATGGTAAATTACATTCTGTAGTATTGACTCCTAAAAAAGTCGAACAAAAAGTTACTAAAGTCTCTTCAGTTACTAAATATCAATTAGGATTCCAACCAGCAAATGAACATACATTATTAAAGCCATTTAAATATGGATTTGATAGTTTTATTCGAGGTGGGACACTTATTTTTACTGCTGTAGTAGGAATGATAGGTAGTATTTTCACAGGTGGATTCTCATTTGATATGTTAAATGGACCAGTTGGTATTTATCATAATGTTGATTCAGTAGTTAAATCTGGCATTATAAGTTTAGTAGGCTACACGGCTTTACTAAGTGTTAACTTGGGTATTATGAATTTAATTCCGATACCAGCACTAGATGGTGGAAGAATTTTATTTGTTATTTATGAAGCAATATTTAGAAAACCAGTGAATAAGAAAGCTGAGACTGCTATTATAGCAATCGGTGCAATCTTTATGATAATTGTTATGATATTAGTCACTTGGAATGACATACAACGATATTTCTTATAATTAAAATGGAGGATAATTAAAAATGAGACAATCCAAAGTATTTATACCTACAATGAGAGAAGTTCCTGCAGAAGCTGAAGCGCTGAGTCATCGCTTACTATTAAAAGCAGGCTTAATTAAACAAAGTACAAGTGGTATTTACAGTTATTTGCCATTAGCTACACGAGTATTAAATAATATTTCATCAATTATTCGTCAAGAGATGGAGAAAATTGATGCTGTAGAAATATTAATGCCAGCTTTACAACAATCTGAATTATGGGAAGAATCAGGTCGCTGGGGTGCATACGGTCCTGAATTAATGCGTTTAGAAGATAGACATGGACGTCAATTTGCACTTGGTCCTACACATGAAGAACTAGTAACATCATTAGTTCGTAATGAATTAAAATCATACAAACAATTACCAATGACACTATTCCAAATTCAATCTAAGTTTCGTGATGAAAAGCGACCACGATTTGGCTTGTTACGTGGTAGAGAATTTATAATGAAAGATGCTTATTCATTCCATGCTGATGAAGCATCATTAGATAAGACGTATCAAGATATGTATCAAGCTTATAGTGAAATATTTAAACGTGTGGGCATAAATGCTAGACCAGTAGTAGCTGACTCTGGTGCAATTGGTGGAAGTCATACACATGAATTTATGGCGTTAAGTGAGATTGGCGAAGATACAATTGTATACAGTCAAGAAAGTGACTATGCTGCTAATATTGAGAAAGCAGAAGTCGTGTATCATGCTAATCCTAAATATACAGACATTAAAGATTTAGAAAAGATTGAAACACCTAATGTTAAAACAGCACAAGAACTAGCTGATTTCTTAAATAAACCACTTGATGAAATTGTTAAAACAATGATTTTTAAAGTTGATGGCGAATTTATTATGGTATTAGTTAGAGGTCATCATGAAATTAATGATGTTAAGTTGAAAGCGTATTTTAGTACAGATAATATCGAAATGGCTACTCAAGACGAAATAATTAATTTAGTTGGTGCTAATCCAGGTTCTTTAGGACCGATTGTTGACAAAGATATAAAAATTTACGCAGATAACTATATTCAAGATCTTAATAATATTGTTGTGGGTGCCAATGAAGATGGCTATCACTTAATTAATGCTAATGTCAATAGAGATTTTAACATTGATGAATATGGTGATTTTAGATTTATTTTAGAAGGTGAAATGTTAAGCGATGGTTCTGGAGTTGCACATTTTGCTGAAGGTATAGAAGTAGGACAAGTATTTAAATTAGGTACTAAATATTCTGAAACAATGAACGCTACATTTTTAGATAATCAAGGTAAAGCACAACCTTTAATTATGGGATGTTATGGTATCGGTGTATCAAGAACATTAAGTGCTGTAGTAGAACAAAATAATGACGATAACGGAATTATTTGGCCTAAGTCAGTAACACCATTTGATATACATCTTATTACCATAAACCCTAAAAAAGATGATCAACGTGAATTAGCAGATAAATTATATGAAGCATTTAATGCTGACTATGAAGTATTGTATGACGATCGTCAAGAACGTGCCGGCGTTAAATTTAATGACGCAGATTTAATTGGTCTACCAGTTAGAATTGTAGTAGGTAAGCGTGCTGCTGAAGGTATTGTTGAAGTTAAAGATCGTTTGACTGGTGACAGTCAAGAAGTAGAAGTTAATGACTTGAAAAATGTCATAACTGATATGTATTATAACGCAAAATAATATTAATCATAATTTAAGAGTAGGATTCAATAAAGGATAGTAAACTAATATCTCATTGATTCCTACTCTTATTATGTATACAAATACATGTTACATCATGTAGCATGCTAATTTTAGTTAAAGCTGCATTAATAGCAAAATAAAATTTGTTATCAATGAAAAAACATTCAATGCGTAGTATAATGGTATATAAAATTGTGTTATCAAGATAGACAAAACCATAATTAATTACATAGAAGTGATACATTATGCAAGGTCAATCTGTCTCAAGAAAAAGTTATAAAACAGTAATATACAGTTAAGGTGGTAATTGTCTTGGCAATGACAGAACAACAAAAATTCAAAATATTAGCTGATCAAATTAAAATATCTGATCAACTAGATGAAGAGATTATCAACTCTGGTGAATTAACACGTGTAGATGTGTCAAATATAAATAGAACATGGGATTTTCATATTAAATTACCTCATTTTTTAGCGCACGAAGATTATTTACTTTTTATTAATGCAGTTGAACAAGAATTTAAAGATATAGCAAAAGTCAGTGTTAAATTTTCAATTACTGATAATGCCAATCAAGATGAGCATGCCCTTAAATATTTTAGTCATTGCATTGATCAAACAGCACTGTCACCAAAAGTTAAAGGTCAATTAAAGCAGAAAAAGTTAATTATGTCTGGCAATATTTTAAAAGTAATGGTATCAAATGATATTGAACGCAACCATTTTGATAAGACGTGTAACGGTAGTTTAGTTAAAGCATTCCAAAATTGTGGTTTTGATATTACGAAAATTGTCTTTGAAACAGATGACAACGATCAAGATCAAAACTTAGCTTCTTTAGAAGCACATATTCAAGAAGAAGATGAACAAAGTGCGCGTGAGGCTACCGAAAAATTAGAAAAAATGAAAGCTGATAAAGCTAAACAACAAGATAATAACGAAAGTTCGGTCGATAAATGTCAAATTGGTAAACCAATTCCAGTGGAAAATATTAAATCCATTGAATCTATCATCGAAGAAGAATTCAAAGTTGCTATCGAAGGTGTTATTTTTGATATTAACTTGAAAGAATTGAAAAGTGGACGTCATATTGTCGAAATTAAAGTAACTGACTATACTGACTCACTTGTATTAAAAATGTTTACTCGTAAAAATAAAGACGACTTAGAACATTTTAAAGCGTTGAGTGTTGGTAAATGGATTAGAGCACAAGGGCGTATTGAAGAAGATTCATTTATTAGAGACTTAGTGATGATGATGTCTGACATCGAAGAAATTAAGAAAACACCTAAAAAAGATAAAGCTGAAGATAAAAGAGTGGAATTTCACCTACATACAGCAATGAGTCAAATGGATGGTATTCCAAACATTGGAGCATATGTTAAGCAAGCGGCTGACTGGGGACATCCTGCTATTGCTGTAACTGATCATAATGTAGTGCAAGCCTTTCCAGATGCCCATGCAGCTGCTGAAAAAAATGGTATTAAAATGATTTATGGTATGGAAGGTATGCTTGTAGATGATGGTGTGCCTATTGCATACAAACCAAAAGATATTCCTTTAAAAGATGCAACATATGTTGTTTTTGACGTGGAAACGACGGGTTTATCTAATCAATATGACAAAATAATAGAACTTGCAGCAGTAAAAGTGCATAATGGAGAAATTATTGATAAATTTGAACGTTTCAGTAATCCACACGAACGATTATCAGAAACTATCATTAATCTAACGCATATTACAGATGATATGTTAGTTGACGCCCCTGAAATAGAGGAAGTGTTGACTGAATTTAAAGACTGGGTTGGGGATGCCATATTTGTTGCTCATAATGCATCCTTTGATATGGGCTTTATTGATACTGGATATGAGAGACTTGGCTTTGGTACTTCAACAAATGGTGTTATTGATACATTAGAGTTGTCGCGAACAATTAACACGGAATATGGTAAACATGGCTTGAATTTCTTAGCTAAAAAATATGGTGTAGAGTTAACACAACATCACCGCGCTATTTATGATACTGAAGCAACAGCTTACATTTTCATAAAAATGGTACAACAAATGAAAGAACTTGGCGTAAATAATCATGCAGACATTAATAAAAAGCTTAGTAATGAAGATGCCTATAAACGTGCTAGACCCAATCACGTAACATTAATTGTTCAAAACCAACAAGGCTTGAAAAATTTATTTAAAATAGTAAGTGCATCATTAGTCCAATATTATTATAGAACACCTAGAATTCCACGTTCATTGTTAAATGAATATAGAGAAGGAATTTTAGTTGGTACAGCATGTGATGAGGGCGAATTATTTACTGCAGTTATGCAAAAAGATCAAAGTCAGGTAGAAAATATTGCCAAATATTATGATTATATTGAAATTCAACCACCAGCACTTTATCAAGATTTAATAGATAGAGAATTAATACGTGATAATGAAACATTACAGGAAATATATCAAAGACTGATCCATGCTGGGGATACAGTAGGAATTCCTGTCATAGCAACAGGTAACGCACATTATCTTTATGAACATGATGCGATTGCCCGTAAAATATTAATTGCATCACAACCAGGTAACCCGTTAAATAGATCAACATTACCAGAAGCACATTTTAGAACCACAGATGAAATGCTAAATGAATTACATTTTTTAGGTGAAGATAAAGCGTATGAAGTTGTTGTCAAAAATACTAATGACTTAGCTGATCGTATTGATAAAGTCGTACCGATTAAAGATGATTTATTCACACCACGTATGGAAGGTGCAAATGAAGAAATTAGAGAATTAAGTTATTCCAATGCACGTAAGTTGTATGGTGAAGAGTTACCTCAAATTGTTATTGATAGATTAGAAAAAGAATTGACTAGTATTATAGGGAATGGATTTGCGGTTATTTATCTAATCTCACAACGTTTAGTTAAAAAATCATTAGATGATGGTTACCTTGTAGGGTCACGTGGTTCTGTTGGCTCTAGCTTTGTTGCTACTATGACTGAAATAACAGAGGTTAATCCATTGCCGCCACATTATATTTGTCCAAATTGTAAGACGAGTGAGTTCTTTAATGATGGTTCTGTTGGCTCAGGGTTTGACTTACCAGACAAAAATTGCGATACATGTGGTGCACCATTAATAAAAGAAGGACAAGATATACCTTTCGAAACTTTCTTAGGATTTAAAGGAGATAAAGTACCTGATATCGACTTAAACTTTAGTGGTGAGTATCAACCCAATGCGCATAACTATACTAAGGTGTTATTCGGTGAGGACAAAGTCTTTAGAGCCGGCACAATCGGTACTGTTGCTGAAAAGACTGCCTTTGGATATGTCAAAGGTTATTTAAACGACCAAGGTATTCATAAACGTGGTGCAGAAATTGATCGTCTTGTTAAAGGTTGTACAGGCGTAAAACGTACTACCGGACAACATCCAGGAGGTATCATTGTAGTACCAGATTATATGGACATATATGATTTTACACCGATACAATATCCAGCTGATGATCAAAATTCCGCTTGGATGACAACGCATTTTGATTTCCATTCAATTCATGACAATGTATTGAAACTTGATATATTAGGACACGATGATCCAACGATGATTCGTATGCTTCAAGATTTATCTGGAATTGACCCTAAAACAATACCAGTAGATGATAAAGATGTTATGAAAATTTTTAGTAGTCCAGAAAGTTTAGGTGTTACTGAAGATGAAATTTTATGTAAAACAGGTACGTTCGGTGTTCCTGAATTTGGTACTGGATTTGTACGTCAAATGTTGGAAGATACTAAACCAACATCATTTTCAGAGTTAGTACAAATATCTGGATTGTCACATGGTACTGATGTGTGGCTAGGAAATGCACAAGAACTAATTAAAGCTGGTATTTGTGATTTATCTAGTGTTATTGGTTGTCGTGATGATATTATGGTTTACTTAATGTATGCAGGGTTAGAACCATCTATGGCATTTAAAATAATGGAATCTGTGCGTAAAGGTAAAGGTTTAAGTGATGAAATGGAAGCGGCTATGAAGGAAAATAATGTACCTGATTGGTATTTAGATTCTTGTTTGAAAATTAAATATATGTTCCCGAAAGCCCATGCTGCAGCTTACGTCTTAATGGCTTTAAGAATCGCCTATTTTAAAGTACATCATCCGTTATATTATTATGCTGCTTATTTTACAATTAGAGCGTCAGATTTTGATTTAATCACAATGATTAAAGATAAAACAGGCATAAGAAACACTGTTAAAGATATGTATTCTCGTTATATGGATTTAGGTAAAAAAGAAAAAGACGTTTTAACAGTGTTAGAAATTATGAATGAAATGGCACACCGAGGCTATAGCATGCAGCCTATAAGCTTAGAAAAGAGTAAAGCGTTTGAATTTGTCATCGAAGATGATACGTTAATTCCGCCATTTATTTCTGTGCCAGGCTTAGGTGAAAATGTTGCCAAACGTATTGTTGAAGCACGAGATGAAGGACCGTTTTTATCTAAAGAAGATTTAAATAAAAAAGCAGGACTTTCCCAAAAAGTAATTGATTATTTAGATGAGCTAGGTTCACTGCCAAACTTACCAGATAAGGCGCAATTATCTATTTTCGATATGTAACTTAATAACAGTCTACTTAAAGTATTAGATATTAAGTTATAATTTTGTATAACAATCATATAATAGAGTTACGATATATAGTTATTTGTTTAGTCATGCAACTTATGATATAATTAATTTGCTTAAAAAATTAGTGACTCAGGCAGAAGAGTGGGGAATTCCCGCTCTTTTCTATTTGCCAAAAAAGGAGGCCTGTATGAGTAAAATAACTGAACAAGTTGAAACAATTATTCAACCAATAATGGACGAATTAAACTATGAGCTTGTAGATATTGAATATGTTAAAGAAGGTAAAGATCATTTTTTACGTATTTCAATTGATAAAGAAGGCGGCGTTGATTTAAATGACTGTACATTAGCTTCTGAACGTATCAGTGAAGCTATGGATGCCAATGATCCTATTCCGGAAATGTACTATTTAGATGTAGCATCACCTGGAGCTGAACGTCCAATTAAAAAAGAACAAGACTTTTATAATGCCGTCAATCAACCTATATTCGTCTCATTGTATTTACCTATCGAAGGCAGTAAAGAATGGTTGGGTGTTCTAAAATCTGTTGATGACGATTATATCGTTGTGCAGGTGAAAATTAAATCAAGAACAAAAGATATAGAAATACCACGAGATAAAATTGCAAAAGTACGTCACGCAGTTATGCTTTAACGTGATGAGGAGGAAAAACCGTGTCAAGTAATGAACTATTATTAGCAACTGAATACTTAGAAAAAGAAAAGAAAATCCCTAGAGAAGTGTTGATAGATGCGATAGAAGCTGCATTAATCACAGCCTACAAAAAGAACTACGATAGCGCAAGAAACGTACGTGTTGAGTTGAACATGGATCAAGGAACATTTAAAGTTATTGCACGTAAACAAGTAGTTGAAGAAGTTTTTGACGACAGAGATGAAGTAGATTTAAGTACTGCTTTAGTTAAAAATCCTGCATACGAAGTTGGAGATATTTATGAAGAGGATGTCACACCTAAAGATTTTGGTAGAGTTGGTGCACAAGCTGCAAAACAAGCAGTTATGCAACGTCTACGTGACGCTGAACGTGAGATTCTTTTTGATGAGTTTATTGACAAAGAAGAAGATATATTAACTGGAATTATCGATCGTGTTGACCATAGATATGTATATGTTAATTTAGGTCGTATAGAAGCTGTACTTTCAGAAGCTGAAAGAAACCCTAATGAAAAATATATTCCGAATGAACGCATTAAGGTATATGTAAACAAAGTTGAGCAAACAACAAAAGGACCTCAAATTTTTGTGTCTCGAAGCCATCCTGGATTATTAAAACGTCTATTTGAACAAGAAGTACCTGAGATTTACGATGGTACTGTAGTAGTTAAATCAGTTGCTCGTGAAGCTGGAGATCGATCAAAAATTAGTGTGTATTCTGACAATCCAGATATTGATGCAGTAGGTGCATGTGTAGGTGCTAAAGGTGCCCGTGTTGAAGCAGTAGTCGAGGAACTTGGTGGAGAAAAGATTGATATCGTTCAATGGAATGAAGATCCAAAAGTATTTGTTAAAAATGCTTTGAGCCCTTCACAAGTGTTAGAAGTCATTGTCGATGAAGCAAATCAATCAACTATTGTAGTGGTACCAGATTATCAATTATCATTAGCGATTGGTAAAAGAGGTCAAAATGCGCGCTTAGCTGCTAAATTGACTGGTTGGAAAATCGATATTAAATCTGAAACAGATGCACGTGAAGCAGGTATATATCCTGTAGTTGCAACTGAAGAAGTAATTGAAGAAGCTGCAGTAGCAGGTGAAAATGAAGACATTGTTATCGATGATATTGATAAAGATGAAACAAATTTAACAGCAGCTGAATTAATTGTTGAATCAGATGATGAAAAAGAATCAGAATAATAAGTTGGAGTGAAGTCTATGAAAAAGAAAAAAATTCCAATGCGTAAATGTATTCTTTCAAACGAAATGTATCCTAAAAAAGATATGATTCGTGTTGTTATCAACAAAGATGGTGAAATTTTCGCTGATGCTTCAGGTAAACAACAAGGTAGAGGTGCTTATGTTTCTAAAAATGTTAACATGGTAGAACAAGCACAACAAAAAGAAGTATTGGAGAAATATTTTAAAGCATCAAAGGAACAACTCGCTCCTGTGTATAAAGAAATTATTAGGTTAATTTATAGAGAAGAGATTCCAAAATGACAACTGACCAAATTTTTAATTTTTTAGGTTTAGCCATGAGAGCAGGTAAAGTTAAAACTGGTGAATCAGTCATTGTTAATGAAATAAAAAAGCGCAATTTAAAATTGGCTATTATAGCTACTGACGCGTCAAGTAATACTACAAAGTTAATTAAAGATAAATGTAACAGCTATAAAGTTCCAGTACGCGTCATTGGAACGAGAAATGAATTGGGGATAGCACTTGGCAAAGGAGAACGTGTAAATGTAGGGATTACAGATCCTGGGTTTGCCAAAAAATTGCTATCAATGATAGATGAATATCATAAGGAGTGATTATATGAGTAAAAAAAGAATTTACGAATATGCGAAAGAATTAAATCTAAAGAGTAAAGAAATTATAGATGAGTTAAAAAGCATGAACATAGAAGTATCAAATCATATGCAAGCTTTGGAAGATGATCAAATCAAAGCATTGGATAAAAAGTTCAAAAAAGAACAAACGACTAACAAAGATACTCAAAATAATCACCAAAAATCAGGCAATAAAACTCAAAGCAACAAACCAAATCAACAAAATAACAAACAACAAAAGAATAAACCAAACAACCAACAAGGTAACAATAAAAAGAATAATAAAAATAACAAGAAAAATAATAAAAACAACAAAAAGCAAAATAATCAACCTGCAGAACCAAAAGAAATTCCATCAAAAGTTACGTATCAAGATGGTATCACAGTAGGAGAATTTGCTGAGAAATTAAATGTTGAATCATCAGAGATTATCAAAAAGTTATTCTTATTAGGTATTGTTGCTAATATTAATCAGTCATTAGATCAAGAAACAATAGAATTAATTGCAGATGATTATGGTGTAGAACTTGAAGAAGAAGTTGTTATTAATGAAGAAGATTTAGCAACTTATTTTGACGATGAAACAGATGATCCAGATGCAATTGAGAGACCAGCGGTAGTTACAATTATGGGACACGTTGACCATGGTAAAACAACATTACTTGACTCTATTCGACATACTAAAGTGACAGCAGGAGAAGCTGGAGGTATCACTCAACATATTGGTGCTTATCAAATTGACAATGATGGTAAAAAAATCACATTCCTAGATACACCTGGACATGCTGCATTTACTACAATGCGTGCACGTGGTGCTCAAGTAACAGATATCACTATATTAGTGGTTGCAGCAGATGATGGTGTAATGCCACAAACAATTGAAGCCATTAACCATGCTAAAGAGGCAGAAGTACCTATTATTGTTGCAGTAAACAAAATTGATAAACCAACTTCTAACCCAGACCGAGTTATGCAAGAGTTAACCGAATATAATTTAGTGCCTGAAGATTGGGGCGGTGACACAATCTTTGTACCACTATCAGCATTAAGTGGTGACGGTATCGAAGATTTATTAGAAATGATTGGCTTAGTTGCAGAAGTGCAAGAATTAAAAGCTAACCCTAAAAAACGTGCAGTCGGTACTGTTATTGAAGCAGAATTAGATAAATCACGTGGACCATCAGCTTCATTATTAGTTCAAAATGGTACTTTAAATGTTGGTGACTCTATTGTCGTCGGTAATACGTATGGTCGTATTCGCGCAATGGTGAATGATTTAGGTCAAAGAATTAAAACAGCTGGACCATCAACACCTGTTGAAATAACTGGTATTAATGATGTCCCTCAAGCTGGTGATCGCTTCGTAGTCTTTAGTGATGAAAAACAAGCACGTAAAATTGGTGAATCTAGACATGAAGCTAGTGTTATTCAACAACGTCAGGAAAGTAAAAATGTAACACTTGATAATTTATTTGAACAAATGAAACAAGGTGAAATGAAAGATCTTAATATCATTATTAAAGGTGATGTGCAAGGATCTGTAGAAGCATTAGCCGCTTCATTAATGAAAATAGATGTTGAAGGTGTAAATGTACGTATTATTCATACTGCAGTTGGTGCTATTAACGAGTCTGATGTAACTTTAGCTAATGCATCAAATGGTATTATTATCGGCTTTAACGTGCGTCCAGACTCTGGTGCGAAACGTGCAGCTGAAGCTGAAAATGTAGACATGCGTTTACACAGAGTTATTTACAACGTTATTGAAGAAATTGAATCAGCAATGAAAGGTCTACTTGATCCTGAATTTGAAGAACAAGTTATTGGTCAAGCAGAAGTACGTCAAACATTTAAAGTTTCTAAAGTTGGAACAATTGCGGGCTGTTATGTAACTGAAGGTAAAATTACTCGTAACGCAGGCGTGCGTATTATTCGTGATGGTATTGTTCAATTTGAAGGTGAATTAGATACACTTAAACGTTTTAAAGATGATGCTAAAGAAGTAGCAAAAGGCTATGAATGTGGTATCACTGTTCAAAATTACAACGATTTAAAAGAAGGCGACATTATTGAAGCATTCGAAATGGTTGAAATAAAAAGATAATATCGCTTAATATTAAAAAACCGAAAGTCAGTAAAACAACTAATTTTCGGTTTTTTTAGGTTATGTATCTTTATGACAACTATGGCAAGACTGACTGGGTTTTAAAAAGTTGATTTATCAACATTTTGAAAACCAGTCAGTTACTGTCAAATGCTTAATGTTAAGTGCGAATACTTTTGTCCTGGGTTCTGAAATGCAATTTTATGAAAATAAATGTTTAATATATATTTTTTTGTAAATTATATATATTGAACAGCCTAAAATATAAAGATTGCATATACTTAAACAGCTAAAAGTGTACATTGTTAAACTATCATTTCCAATTTTAAATAAATACAAATACTTAATACTATTAAACTTTCTTCAATATTTAGCTATAAAATTGTTAGGAGTGTAGTAAATTGAGTCAGCTTATCGAACGTTTCCATTTTACACTAATGAATTTGGTGATACTTGTAATATTTTCGTTAAGTCTTACAGATTTCTACTCTAGAAATATAATGACAATGTTTGTTTTACTGTTACTTATAGTTATACCAACTTTTTTCTTTGAATTATTGGTCCCAGAATCAATGAATTTACAACAAAAAGGTAAGTGGTATCTACTTACAATATTACCTTATATGCTAATTATCGTTACCATTTTTATTTACATGATATTCTAATGCCATATATATTATTCTTTTATAATTTTTAACAGTAAACATATAATCTACTAAAAAATATAGACAACATTTGATTTTGTATGCTGAATTTATTAAAATAACGTGTGAACTAAAAAGTTATATGGATGACATAACTATCAATAAACTTAATAACAGAGATGAAAGAGGTGACATAATGAGTAATATGAGAGCAGAACGTGTTGGTGAACAAATGAAAAAAGAATTAATGGATATCATCAACAATAAAGTAAAAGATCCACGTGTTGGTTTTATTACGATTACAGATGTTGTATTAACTAATGATTTATCACAAGCGAAGGTCTTCTTAACGGTTCTCGGTAATAAAAAAGAAGTCGAAGATACTTTTAAAGCATTAGAAAAGGCAAAAGGTTTTATAAAATCTGAATTAGGTTCAAGAATGAGATTACGTATTATACCAGAGTTAATGTATGAATATGATGAATCAATTGAATATGGTAATAAAATTGAACGCATGATTCAAGATTTACACAAACAAGATAAATATTAGCAAATTAGTAATCTGGGATGTGTTAAACAAACTTCTTATTCAATTTAAAGCATGCAGTTGCGAATGATTGAGTACAAAGTTTTTGTAACATATTCCTTTTTTTATGTGAAAATTATCGTAAAATAGGCATGCTTGCAAATTGTATTGAAATTTTTACTATTAATGGTCTTTCATTATGCCAATTTTGGTATCAAACATTTTATGTTTAGTATGCATCTATTAAAGATTTGCCAATCTAGTACTATAAAATTACAATATATTTTTAATAATTAATAATAATCATGCTCAAAACTAAGATTCTTAAAATTAATAAAGTAGGTGAAAAGATGTATAACGGTATTTTGCCAGTGTATAAAGAACGTGGACTAACAAGTCATGATGTGGTCTTTAAATTACGTAAAATATTAAAAACTAAAAAAATTGGTCATACCGGAACATTAGATCCAGAAGTTGATGGTGTTTTACCAATCTGTATTGGACCAGCTACAAGAATTAGTGATTATATTATGGATATGGGTAAATCATATGTAGCAACTATCACAATCGGTCGTAGTACGACAACCGAAGATCAAACTGGTGAAACAATAGCGCAAAGTAATGTTGACGTTGGGGGAATTACTGTTGATCAAGTAGATGATGTGTTGCAACACTTCCAAGGTCATATAAGTCAGACACCGCCAATGTATTCATCTGTTAAAGTTAATGGTAAAAAATTGTATGAATATGCTAGAAATAATGAGACAGTCGAACGACCAACTAGAACAGTAATGATTTATAACATTAAACGAATTTCAGAATTGAATTTCACAGATAATGAATGTAACTTTGATATTACTGTTACTTGTGGTAAGGGCACTTATATTCGCACACTTGCCACGGATATCGGGAAAGCGTTAGAATTCCCTGCACATATGTCTAAATTAACTAGAATTGAATCTGGTGGCTTTAAATTAGAGGATAGTTTAAGTTTAGAAGATATTAAAGTATTACATGAGCATGATTCATTACAAACTAAATTGTTTCCTATAGAATATGGGTTAAAGGGTTTGTCTCAGATAATTATAGAAGATCCACAAGTGAAGCAACGAATTTTAAATGGCCAAAAATTTTATACACGACAATTCAAGCAACAATTTAATGAACAAGTTGTTTTTATTGATCATAGTACGAAGAAAGCATTGGCTATTTATATGATTCATCCTGATAAATCTGCAGAAATCAAACCTAAAAAAGTCTTTAACTAAAGGAGATATGAATTATGAAAGTCATAGAAGTGACACATCCTATACAAAAAGATCAATATATAAATGAGGATGTAGCAATGGCATTTGGCTTTTTTGATGGTATGCACAAAGGCCATGATAAAGTTTTTGAAATTTTAAATGATAAAGCAAAAGAACATCAATTAAAAAAAGCTGTGATGACATTCGATCCGCATCCATCAGTTGTTTTAAACCCAAAGCGTAAGAGAACAACATATTTAACGCCACTTGCAGATAAACTAGAAAAAATTGCGCAACATGACATTGATTATTGTATCGTTGTTAATTTTTCTTCTAGATTTGCTAATGTCACAGCTGAAGAATTTGTGCAGGACTATGTTATTAATAACCACGTCAAAGAAGTTATTGCAGGTTTTGACTTTACATTTGGCAAATTTGGTAAAGGCAATATGTCAGTGTTAAAAGAATATAATGAATTTAATACTACGATTGTTAAAAAACAGGAATTTGATGACGAAAAAATTTCAACTACTGAGATTAGACAAGCGTTATTAGACGGAGAACTTCAAAAAGCTAATAGAGAACTTGGTTACATTTATTCTATAAAAGGAACTGTAGTTCAAGGTGAAAAACGAGGTCGTACTATCGGCTTCCCAACTGCTAACATTCAACCTAGTGATGACTACTTATTACCACGTATCGGTGTCTATGCTGTTAGTATAGAAATTGGTGCTGAAAATAAATTATATCGTGGAGTTGCTAATATCGGAGTTAAACCAACATTTCATGATCCTCAAAAAGCAGACGTTGTTATAGAAGTTAATATTTTTGATTTTGATGAAAATATATATGGTGAACGTGTTGTCGTTTATTGGCATCACTTTTTAAGACCAGAGGTTAAGTTTGATGGTATTGATCCTTTAGTTAAGCAAATGAATGAAGATAAAGAGCAAGCTAAATATTTATTATCTGTTGATTTTGGTGATGAAGTATCTTATAATATTTAAAGTTGCATGTAATTATTTTAGGATAATTATGTCACACCTCTTTCTTAGTGAGTCGATTCTCCAACGCTTAACTCAGATTGAGGAGTATATACAATTTAAGGAGGAAATTGATTATGGCAATTTCACAAGAACGTAAGAACGAAATTATTAAAGAATACCGTGTACACGAAACTGATACTGGTTCTCCAGAAGTACAAATCGCTGTTTTAACTGCAGAAATTACTGCATTAAATGAACATTTACGTACACACAAAAAAGACCACCATTCACGTCGTGGATTATTAAAAATGGTAGGTCGTCGTAGACATTTATTAAACTACTTACGTAGTAAAGATATTCAACGTTACCGTGAATTAATTAAATCATTAGGTATCCGTCGTTAATCTTAATATAGTCTTTTAGGTTGGAGCATATTTATGTTCCAACCTTCATTTTTGTATTTATGAATTAACTAATGATTTAGACTGAAATATATAACTAAAATTAATAAAGAAAGATTTTGAAATTTAACAAATAATAGGGTGGGTTAATAATCTCTAGTTATTAAAATAGATTGCTATCCCATCCTATTTTTTTGTAATTCTATATATAACACTGATATAAAAATATCTAAATAAATGATATGATATAAATATTAGATTCAAGAGAGGAGATTCGTAATGTCTCAAGAGAAAAAAGTTTTTAAAACTGAATGGGCAGGCAGATCTTTAACGATTGAAACAGGACAATTGGCTAAACAAGCTAACGGTGCTGTCTTAGTACGTTATGGTGATACAGTAGTATTATCAACTGCTACTGCTTCTAAAGAACCACGTGATGGTGATTTCTTCCCATTAACAGTAAACTATGAAGAAAAAATGTATGCCGCTGGTAAAATTCCAGGTGGATTTAAAAAACGTGAAGGTAGACCAGGTGATGATGCAACATTAACAGCACGCTTAATTGATAGACCGATTAGACCGTTATTCCCTAAAGGTTATAAACATGATGTTCAAATCATGAATATTGTGTTAAGTGCTGATCCAGACTGTTCACCACAAATGGCTGCCATGATAGGCTCATCTATGGCTTTAAGTGTATCTGACATTCCATTCCAAGGACCTATCGCAGGGGTAAACGTTGGATATGTTGATGGTAAATATGTTATTAATCCAACAGTCGCTGACAAAGAAGTTTCAAGATTAGACTTGGAAGTAGCTGGCCATAAAGATGCTGTAAATATGGTAGAAGCTGGAGCTAGTGAAATTACTGAAAGCGAAATGCTGGAAGCTATCTTCTTTGGGCATCAAGAAATTCAACGATTAGTAGAATTTCAACAACAAATTATAGATCATATTCAACCCGTTAAAAGTGAATTTATACCTGTTGAACGTGATGAAGCATTAGTAGAACGTATTACAGCATTAACAGAGCAAAAAGGTCTAAAAGATGCTGTATTGACATTCGATAAACAGCAACGTGATGATAATTTAGATGCTATTAGAGATGACATTGTTGCTGAATTTATAAATGAAGAAGATCCTGATAATGAATTATTAATTAAAGAAGTTAATAGTATTATCAATGATTTAATTAAAGAACAAGTAAGACAATTAATTGCTGAAGATAAAGTAAGACCAGATGGCCGTAAACCAGATGAGATTAGACCATTAGATTCAGAAGTAGGTTTATTACCAAGAGCTCACGGTTCAGGTTTATTCACTCGTGGACAAACTCAAGCGTTATCTGTATTGACTTTAGGTGCATTAGGTGATTACCAATTAATAGATGGCATTGGTCCTGAAGAAGAAAAACGATTTATGCATCATTATAATTTTCCTAATTTCTCAGTTGGGGAAACTGGTCCAGTTCGTGCACCTGGTAGACGTGAAATTGGACATGGCGCATTAGGTGAAAGAGCTTTAAAATATATCATTCCAGATATTGCTGATTTCCCATATACAGTACGTATCGTCAGTGAAGTACTAGAATCAAATGGTTCTTCATCTCAAGCGTCTATTTGCGGATCAACATTAGCATTAATGGATGCGGGTGTTCCAATCAAGGCGCCGGTTGCTGGTATTGCTATGGGTCTAGTTACAAGAGATGATAGTTATACAATTTTAACTGATATTCAAGGTATGGAAGATGCTTTAGGTGATATGGACTTTAAAGTAGCTGGTACTAAAGAAGGTATTACTGCCATTCAAATGGATATTAAAATAAATGGTTTAACACGTGAAATCATTGAAGAAGCCTTAGAACAAGCAAGACGTGGACGTTTAGAAATTATGGATCATATGTTACAAACGATAGATCAACCACGTTCAGAATTAAGTGCTTATGCACCAAAAGTTGTCACAATGACGATTAAACCTGAGAAAATCAGAGATGTTATTGGGCCAGGTGGTAAGAAAATTAATGAAATCATTGATGAAACTGGTGTTAAATTAGACATTGAACAAGATGGTACAATCTTTATTGGTGCAGTTGATCAAGATATGATTAATCGTGCACGTGAAATCATTGAAGACATTACACGTGAAGCTGAAGTAGGACAAGTGTACAACGCAAAAGTTAGACGTATTGAAAAATACGGTGCATTTGTTGAACTATTCCCTGGTAAAGATGCATTACTTCATATTTCACAAATTTCTAAAGATAGAATTAATAAAGTAGAAGATGTATTAAAAATTGGAGATACAATAGAAGTTAAAATAACTGAAATTGATAAACAAGGTCGTGCTAATGCGTCACATAAAGTATTGGACGAGAAATAATGAGTATCTGACAAGTTAATGTTAGTCTGTTTTTAATTATGAAACTGTTGAATAATCTTAATGATTGTTCAGCAGTTTTTTTACGAGGAATATAAACGTTTAGATTCAAATGTTTATTTTAGTCTTTAAAATTGAGGAATGAATATGTGATCTGGATAAACAGCTTTTATAATTCATATAATAAGATAATCAGTCACTATGTGGATCCTTAATTATAAAATATTAATAGATCATCATTTTATGTCTTGCTGGTCTGATAGGACTCATATGTAAAAACACATGTCAATCTTACATTAATGCTCCAGACCAGCATCTGCGGAATCAATTTTTTTGACAATTGACTTCAATATTATTTCTATGATGATAAAAATTCAGAAGTAAGAATGTTAGTATAAAAATAAGTATTTTTTAATAACGGTTTGAAATAGGACAATGACACTTAATAGTGACGATAAAGATGTATAACAATATACAAATGCAATTGTAAGTCAACTTGAACTAACATTTCTATTACATAAAGAAAAATTTCAACCACAATAATTCTCTAATGTTGATGATATGAATAGAAATGGTATCAAAAATAATTTTCATCGTTATTTATGATAAGCGGAATGATATCAAAGTGAATAATAGTGTACATCATGCGTGTTTTCACTTATAATAAATGGTGAGTTTATATATGGACGGGCAACAAATTTAGGAGGTAAAATTTTGAGTTTAATAAAGAAAAATAATAAAGATATTCGCATTATTCCACTCGGTGGTGTTGGCGAAATAGCTAAAAATATGTACATCGTTGAAGTAGACGATGAAATGTTTATGTTAGATGCTGGATTAATGTTTCCAGAAGATGAAATGTTAGGGATAGATATTGTTATTCCTGATATTTCTTATGTAATTGAAAATAAAGATAAATTAAAAGGTATATTCTTAACTCATGGACACGAACATGCTATTGGCGCGGTGAGTTACGTTCTTGAACAATTAGATGCACCAGTATATGGTTCAAAATTAACAATAGCGTTAGTAAAAGAAAGTATGAAAGCCCGTAACATTGATAAAAAAGTACGCTATTATACTGTGAACCATGATTCTATTATGAGATTCAAGAATGTCAATGTAAGTTTCTTTAACACTACACATAGTATTCCAGATAGTTTAGGTGTTTGTATCCATACTTCTTATGGTTCAATCGTATACACAGGAGAATTTAAATTTGATCAAAGTTTACATGGTCATTATGCTCCAGATTTTAAACGTATGTCTGAAATTGGAGAAGAGGGCGTTTTTGTGTTAATCAGTGACTCAACTGAAGCGGAGAAACCAGGGTACAATACACCTGAAAATGTTATTGAACATCATATGTATGACGCATTCGCTAAAGTACATGGACGTTTAATCGTATCATGCTATGCTTCTAATTTTATTCGTATCCAACAAGTATTAAATATAGCTAGTAGATTAAATAGAAAAGTATCTTTCTTAGGTCGTTCTTTAGAAAGTTCATTTAATATTGCTAGAAAAATGGGATATTTTGATATTCCCAAAGATTTACTAATTCCAATTACGGAAGTTGATAACTATCCTAAGAATGAAGTTATTATCATTGCTACAGGAATGCAAGGTGAGCCAGTCGAAGCTTTAAGTCAAATGGCTCAACACAAACATAAAATTATGAATATAGAAAAAGGAGATTCAGTATTTTTAGCAATTACAGCTTCAGCTAATATGGAAGTGATTATTGCAGATACTTTAAATGAATTGGTACGTGCCGGTGCACATATTATTCCAAATAATAAAAAAATCCATGCATCTAGTCATGGATGTATGGAAGAATTAAAAATGATGTTAAATATAATGAAACCTGAGTTCTTTATACCGGTACAAGGTGAATTTAAAATGCAAATTGCTCATGCGAAGTTAGCAGCAGAGGCTGGTGTATCTCCAGAAAAGATCTTCCTTGTAGAAAAAGGTGACGTTATTAATTATGATGGTAAAAATATGATCTTAAATGAAAAAGTTACATCAGGAAATATCTTGATAGATGGTATAGGCGTCGGTGATGTAGGTAATATCGTATTACGAGATAGACATTTATTAGCTGAAGACGGTATATTTATAGCTGTTGTGACATTAGATCCTAAAAATAGAAAAATTGCAGCTGGTCCAGAAATTCAATCAAGAGGCTTTGTTTACGTTAGAGAAAGTGAAGATTTGCTACAAGAGGCAGAAGATAAAGTGCGTGAAATTGTAGAAGCTGGCTTACAAGAAAAGCGTATTGAATGGTCTGAAATTAAACAAAATATGAGAGACCAAATTAGTAGGCTATTATTTGAAAGTACTAAACGTCGTCCTATGATTATTCCAGTTATATCAGAAATATAATCTTAATTAACAAACATTAAAAGAGGTTAGAACAATTCACAAAATATAAATTTAGTATTTACTATGACTTTATATTTTATACTAATATAGTTGAAATAATGTTTTGTGTTATTTCAATTGATGAATTAGTTACAAGTGAGGTTGTTCTTACCTCTTTCGACGTCTCATAATAAAATGATTTATCACCATATAATTTTAACAAGAAGGAGGTGTCTCAATTGCCACAAACCAAAAGAAAAACCACATCAAAGAAAAAAGGAACAACAAAAAGACGCACAAATTCTAGAAAAAAACAAAATGATAATCCTATAAGATATGTCATAGCCATCTTAGTAGTTATCTTAGTTATTTTAGGGATTTTCCAATTAGGAATTATTGGACGTGTCATTGATAGCTTCTTTAATTATTTATTTGGATTTAGTAGATATTTAACGTATATCTTAGTGTTATTATCAACAGGTTATCTAACATATTCTAAGCGTATTCCTAAATCTAGAAGAACTATAGGTTCAATTGTGTTACAATTTGCGCTACTATTTTTATGTCAACTTATATATTATTTCAACAGTGGGATTAAATCTGAACGTGAACCTGTACTAACATACGTATACAAATCATATGAACAAACCATGTTCCCTAATTTTGGTGGAGGTGTTTTAGGGTATTATTTATTCATTCTTAGTGAACCATTAATTTCAATTGTTGGAGTTGTATTAATTACACTTTTATTACTTATTTCTAGTATGATTTTATTAACTAATCATCGCCATAGAGATGTATCTAAAATTGTTTTAGAAAATATTAAATCATGGCTTAGTACTATGAAAATCAAAATGCAAGCGCGTTCTGAACAACGTGCAAAGAAAAAAGAGGAGAAATCACAACTTAAATCACAAAAAGCTGAGGAGCAAAGAGTAAATGAAGTAACTGTTAAAGACGTAAGCGACTTACCTGAAGTCTCTGAAGTATCTAATGATAGACCAATACCTATTTTTGGTCATGATGACAGTGAAGAACAACCTCAACAATCCTCTCGCAAGAAACGTTTATATAATCAAGATAATAATAAATCAAGTGATACAGCTGAAGGAAGACTTTCTGATAAAAATAATACACAGCAGTCATTAGAAAACGATGGCAACTCAGAAGTTGAAGGATCTATTGTAGAAGCGGGAGAAGTTACGAATGTTGAATATGTTATACCACCATTAACATTATTAAATCAACCAGCTAAACAACAAGCAACTTCTAAAAGTGAAGTACAACGTAAAGGTCAAATTTTAGAAAATACAATGAAAGATTTTGGCGTTAATGCCAAAGTGACGCAGATTAAAATTGGACCTGCAGTTACACAATATGAAATTCAACCAGCACAAGGTGTTAAAGTTAGTAAAATTGTCAATTTACATAATGATATTGCACTGGCACTAGCTGCTAAAGACGTTAGAATTGAAGCGCCAATTCCTGGTAGATCTGCAGTTGGTATTGAAGTTCCAAATGAGAAAATCTCATTAGTTTCTCTTAAAGAAGTTTTAGATGAGAAATTTCCGTCTAATAATAAATTAGAAGTTGGGTTAGGAAGAGATATCTCAGGTGATCCGATTACTGTTCAACTTGATGAAATGCCACATTTATTAGTAGCTGGTTCGACAGGTAGTGGTAAATCTGTATGTATTAATGGCATCATTACAAGTATTTTATTAAACGCTAAACCGCACGAAGTTAAATTAATGTTAATTGATCCGAAAATGGTTGAATTAAATGTTTATAATGGCATTCCGCATCTATTAATTCCAGTTGTGACAAATCCACATAAAGCCGCACAAGCTTTAGAAAAGATCGTTGCAGAGATGGAAAGACGTTATGATTTATTCCAACATTCTTCAACTAGAAATATTAAAGGGTATAATGCTTTTATACGTAAACAAAATCAAGAATTAGATGAAAAACAAGCAGAACTACCATATATCGTTGTAATCGTCGATGAATTAGCTGACTTAATGATGGTTGCTGGTAAAGAAGTGGAAAATGCCATACAGCGTATTACACAAATGGCACGTGCAGCGGGTATACATTTAATCGTTGCAACACAAAGACCATCTGTTGATGTTATAACAGGAATTATTAAAAATAATATACCATCACGAATTGCTTTTGCTGTTAGTTCGCAAACAGACTCACGAACAATCATAGGCACTGGTGGTGCAGAGAAATTGTTAGGTAAAGGTGATATGCTTTATGTTGGTAATGGTGATTCTACTCAAACTAGGATTCAAGGTGCATTTTTAAGTGATCAAGAAGTTCAAGATGTTGTAAATTACGTTGTCCAACAACAGCAAGCGAATTATGTTAAAGAAATGGAACCTGATGCACCAGTTGATAAATCTGAGATGAAAAGTGAAGATGCCTTATATGATGACGCATATTTATTTGTTATTGAACAACAAAAAGCAAGTACGTCACTACTACAACGTCAATTCAGAATTGGTTATAATAGAGCGTCAAGATTGATGGACGATTTAGAACGTAATCAAGTGATTGGTCCACAAAAAGGTAGTAAGCCAAGACAGGTATTAATTGATCTAAATAATGACGAGGTGTAACAATGTCAGAAGTAAACGCTATTTATAAAGTAAAACAATACATTTTAAATTTGATAGAGCAAAATAAATTACATAATGGTGAAACTTTACCAAGTGATTTAACTATTGCTCGACAATTAAATGTTAAAACTGATGATGTCAATGAAGCAATTAAGTCATTAATTACTGAACAAGTCATTAAAGATAATTTTGAAGAGGGTACAAGTGTGAAAACACTACCCCCTTTCTTTTATCCATTAAATGAATTAGTAAGCATCGGACAAATGATTAAAAATGCTGGGTATGAAAGTGGTACCGAATATTTAAATTTTGATGAACAACCTGCAACGTCATTAGATGCATCATTATTAAATGTTAAAGATGGTGATGCTATCACTCTTATCGAACGATTAAGAACAGCTAATGGTAATCCTGTTGTTTATTGCATGGATAAAATTGCCAAAAAAAATTTGACTTGCACGGGTTATCAAATGAGTAACGGTTCAATTTTAAGTGCAATTAAAACACAAAGTGGACATAATATTTGTTATGCTGATACAGAAATTGAAGCGGTTAACTATGAACCGCGTATTTCAGAAGTTTTAAATGCATCATTGCATGAAGGATTAATTTTATTAAAAATAACACATTATAATGAATGTAATGAACCGGTATTATATTCATTAAATTATATGAAAAATAGCTTAGTACAATTTAAGTTATCTCGAAAAATATAGTTATACACATAATAAAGGAGTTAATAACTTGGAAAAAAGTTCATCATCCAATATACATATAAATATTGCACCAACAACAAAATTTAAGACAACAACAATTGTTTTTAAATTTATGGCACCTTTAGACTACGACACAATAACAGCACGTTCATTATTAAGTAAAATTTTAGTACGAGCTACAAAATTATGGCCGACAGATAAATTGTTTAATAATCATTTGGCAGAGTTATACGGTGCTTATGTAAATAGCACAGTTACGAAATTTAAAGATCAGCATGTTATTACGTTATCATTAGAAATTGTCAATGAGCGTTATTTAAAAAATCATGAATCTCTGCTTGAACAAGGATTAAACTTATTATATGAAATCATTTGGAATCCTTTAATTAAGGATAATGCGTTTGATACTAATATTGTTGAACAAGAGAAAACGTTACTACAAAAGAAAATAGAAGCAATGGTGGATAACAAAGCACAATATTCATTTTTAAAAATGTTAGATCATATGTTTGAAGATGAAGCATACAAATATTTATCAACTGGGCAAATAGAACAAATACCACATATTACTGCGCAAAGTTTATATCAAACATATCAATCAATGATTAATAATGACAACTGTGCAGTGTATGTAGTTGGGAATGTTGATGATTCAGAAGTAGTAACTAAAATAAAAAATATGTTTCCAATAAGACCATTTGCTACCACATTGCAACAGAGAAATAATTCAAAAAATATAAGTGTTACAGAGCCTAATTATATTGTTGCTTACGATGAAGTCGATCAAGCTAAATTAAATTTAGGATATCGATTTAATACTAAATATGGCGATAAAAATTATGCAGCGTTTGTTGTTTTTAATATGATGTTCGGTGGAGATCCATCATCTGTATTATTTAATGAAGTGAGAGAAAAACAAAGTTTGGCATATTCTATTCATTCGCAAATTGATGGTAAAAATGGCTATTTATTTGTCTTAAGTGGTGTTTCAAGTGATAAATATGAAATAGCAAAACAAACTATTATATCGGAATTTAATAAACTTGCGAATGGAGAATTCTCTGAAGAAAAGTTAGAGCTGGCAAAAAAAATAATTATATCCCATAGATTTGAATCTGAAGATAGACCAAAAAGTATTATCGAAATTATGCATAACCAAATTTTGTTGGATCATCCGCAAACAAAGGATGATTTTATAAAAGAAATCAGTAATGTAAATTATCAAGATATTATGGCCGTTGCAAAAGAGGCATATTTAGATACAGTTTATGTATTAACCAAAAGAGGTGACGATGAATGAAGCAACATTATTATGAACAAATAGATGAAAGGGTATATGAGAAGAAATTAGATAATGGTTTACGATTATTTATTATACCTAAAGCAGGATTTCAAAAGACGTTTGTCACATATACTACACAGTTTGGTTCTTTAGATAATGAATTTAAACCATTAGGACAAAACCAGTATGTTACTGTACCAGATGGTGTTGCTCATTTTTTAGAACATAAACTATTCGAAAAAGAAGAAGAAGACTTATTTACAGCATTCGCTGAAAACAATGCTCAAGCAAACGCGTTTACTAGTTTTGACCGTACAAGTTATTTGTTTAGTGCTACTGATAATATTAAAAGTAATATTGAACGTTTGTTAACGATGGTAGAAACGCCATACTTCACTAAAGAAACAGTTGATAAAGAAAAAGGTATCATTGCAGAAGAAATTAAAATGTATCAGGAGCAACCTGGATATAAATTGATGTTTAATACTTTACGTGCGATGTACTCAAAGCATCCTATACGCGTTGATATTGCTGGTAGTGTAGAAAGTATATATGATATTACGAAAGATGACTTATATTTATGTTATGAAACGTTTTATCATCCCTCTAATATGGTGTTATTTGTTGTTGGAGATGTTAATCCTAATGATATTTGTCAAATAGTAGAAGAACATGAAAATAAACGTAATAAAACGGATCAACCGAAAATAGCAAGAGCTATAATTGATGAGCCTGAAGAAGTTAACCAAACATTTGTAACTGAAGAAATGAATATCCAATCACCAAGACTAATGCTTGGTTTTAAAAATAAACCATTGTCAGAAGAGCCTCACAAATATGTACAAAGAGATTTGGAAATGTCATTATTCTATGAACTTATTTTTGGGGAAGAAACAGATTTTTATCAACAATTATTAAATAAAGGATTAATTGATGATACATTTGGTTATCAATTTGTCTTAGAACCGACATATAGTTTTTCTATCATTACAAGTGCAACGCAACAGCCAGATGAACTAAAACAACTATTGTTAAATGAAATAATGACATATAAAGGTAATTTACAAGATCAACAAGCATTTGAATTACTAAAAAAACAATTCATTGGTGAGTTTATTTCTAGTTTGAATTCTCCAGAATATATTGCTAATCAATATACTAAATTGTATTTTGAAGGTGTAAGTGTTTTTGATATGTTAGATATAGTTGAAAATATTACTTTAGATAGTATAAACGAAACAACATCACTATATTTAAATCTAGAACAGCAAGTAGACAGTCGTTTGGAGATCAAAGCGTAATGAAGGCTTTAGTCATTGGTGGTTCTGGATCAATTGGTTCAGCAATAGTAAAGCGCTTGTTACAAGATGGTTATGAGGTGTATTTACACTATTGTCATGCAGATATTGTGCAATTAGAAGCTCAATATCGTGGTGAAAGGATTCATTTTATTCAAGCAGACTTATCACAGCCCCTTGATTTGGATGCTACTTTTAATGTCATAGAGGAATTAGATTGTCTCATTTATACGAGTGGACAGGCACTATACGGTATGCTCCAAGATATGACGGATGATCAAATAAATAATAGTTATCAATTAAATGTTCTACAATTAATTAGGATGTGTCGCTACTTTGTCGATCAATTACGTCAAAGTCAAAATGGTAGAATTATTGTTATTTCATCTATATGGGGTGAAACTGGGGCGAGTATGGAAACGATATATTCAGCAATGAAGAGTGCACAGCTTGGTTTCGTTAAAGCATTGAGTCAAGAATTAGCATTAACAACTGTTACGGTTAATGCCATTACACCTGGTTTTGTTGCAGGAAACATGGCTCAACATTGGGATGAAACAGAGTTGACAAGTATAATAACTGACTTACCACAGCAACGTATGGTATTACCTTCTGAAATTGCACATACTTGTGCATATTTATATCACTACCAAGCTAAAAGTATTACTGGAACGATTCAAAAAGTTAACGGTGGTTGGTATCTATAAATCAATAACATTAGAAATTTTTTAATGTTATAATATGACTATTAAAATTGAATTTTTAGTATTGCTAAACTAACAAGGGGTGTGGGTTTACCATGACTATGGCACAAAAAAAAGAATGGTACCTGGAATATGAAATAGAAATGAATCGTCCCGGATTATTAGGTGATGTTTCTAGTTTACTTGGTATGCTTGGTATCAGTATCGTTACAATAAACGGCGTTGATCAAGGCAAACGCGGTTTGTTAATTAAAACAGATAGTTTAACTAAAGTAGAACGTTTCGAACAAATTGCACGTGAAATTAATGAAATTGAGATAACTAAATTAAAAAAGCCTGAACTTCGTGATCGTTTAGCTGTAAGACATGGTCGATATATAGAACAGGATGCTAAAGATAAGAAGACTTTTAAGTTTGAACGTGAAGATTTAGGATTATTAGTTGATTTTTTAGCAGAATTGTTTAAAGAAAAAGGGCATAAATTAATAGGAATTAGAGGTATGCCTAGAGTTGGCAAGACAGAATCAATTGTAGCAGGTAGTGTTTGTGCGCATAAGAGATGGTTATTTATTAGTTCAACACTCATTAAACAAACTGTTCGAAGCTCTCTAATTAAAGGTGAGTACGATTCTAATCATGTTTATATTATTGATGGTGCAGTAACTGCTCGTGAGACAAACCCTAAACATCAAGAACTCGTGACAGAAGTAATGACCTTACCGTCTATTAAAGTTGTAGAGCACCCTGATTTATTTGTAGAGACAAGTTCTTATACTATGGAAGATTTTGACTATATTATTGAATTAAGGGAAAATGAAAATCAAGAAATAACATATGAAGATATGAAACAACAAATAATTCAAAGTAAAAATAATTTAGATTTTGGAGATCCATTTGTTGGAGGATTCGGATTCTTTGAGTAAATGTTAGTTAGGAGGTTCTTTATTGAAGACAATTGGTGAAGTATTAAAAGGTAGACGAGAAAGATTAGGTATGACTTTGACTGAATTAGAACAATTGACTGGTCTTAAAAGATATTTATTAGTACATATTGAAAATAACGAGTTTAATTTAATACCTAATCCTAATTATAGTGAAGGATTTATTCGGAAATACGCAAGTGTTGTTAATATTGAACCTAACCAACTTATTCAAGCTCATCAAGATGAAATTCCATCTAATCAACAACAACTTGACAAAGTCATAACAGATTTTAGTAATGGTAATGAAATAACTTATAAAAGTAAATCTAAAGAACCATTACAACTATTAGTAATCATGGGATTAGTCATTTTGATTACTATTGTATTATGGATTCTGTTAGTTTTAATATTTTAACAACAATAACAAAATATGAAATGAGGATTTAAGATGAATATTCCAAATCAGATAACGGTATTCAGAGTTGTATTAATACCCATTTTTATCTTATTTGCATTAGTAGATTTCGGATTTGGCAACGTATCATTTATAGGTGGCTATGATATAAGAATAGAACAATTAATTAGTGGTTTAATTTTTATCATTGCGTCTCTCAGTGATTTTGCAGATGGATATTTAGCACGTAAGTGGAATTTAGTAACTAATATGGGTAAATTTTTAGATCCACTAGCAGACAAATTATTAGTAGCTAGTGCGCTTATTGTTATGGTACAACTTGGTTTAACTAATTCTGTTGTAGCCATTATTATAATTGCTAGAGAATTTGCAGTTACAGGATTACGTTTATTACAAATTGAACAAGGATTCGTTAGTGCTGCTGGACAACTTGGTAAAATTAAAACAGCTGTAACAATGGTAGCAATCATTTGGTTGCTATTAGGTGACCCAATGGCAATATGGCTTGGATTCTCTATAGGTCAAATATTATTATATATCGGTGTATTATTTACAATCTTGTCAGGTATTGAATATTTCTATAAAGGCAGAGATGTATTTAAACACTAATTATTTTGGGAAGTTTAGTTAGTATTAAAGCTTTATAAATTTAATATTTATGGCTCTATAATAAATTCGGTTGATAAGATAATTTGAAGGTTATCTTACCAACCGAATTTTTTGAAAAAAGGTTCTATAATAAATCGGACTGATAGAAAATTTTAAGTTATTTTCTATTAGTCCGATTTTTTGAATTTTGAATATGAAAAAAACGCAATTATCTCTATAATTAAAAGTGACTAAACAAATAACCTAAGGAGATAATGCGCCTATGTCTAACAATATTATAAAAAAATCAGATTTTCAAATTAGAAAAAAGTGATTTAAAAATTACTATCAGTCAAATGATTATAGTGTAGAGTACGATAGAAATAAATTTTCAAATAGTTATATCGTCGATGTCGGTTTCGTACGTTAATATATTCTCATGTATATTTATGATAACGGGTCGCATCTGATAAGTCTTACTAAGATGATAAACATTAATAAATCAATGAACTACAATCCAAACTATTATTGCCAATCCTACAATAATAACTATAGAATACATTTTAGATTCAGTTTTTGTGGCAAGTCTTCAGGTAATAATTGATAATACAATTTAAATTGCAGTTATTTTGAAACTCATTTTTAGAAATTTTTAGAAGATTTGTTTATAATAGATTTGTTATGCAAAAGGGGGAGACAAATGAAAATCTCAATAATAGCAGTCGGTTCAGAATTATTACTAGGTCAAATTGCAAATACTAATGGACAATTTCTATCCAAGTTATTTAATGAAATTGGTAAAGATGTTGTTGAACATACAGTTATTGGTGATAATCCAGATCGCTTAGAACACGTAATTCGAAGCGGTTTAGAACGATTTGATGCGTTGATTTTAACAGGTGGCTTGGGACCGACAAAAGATGATTTAACTAAACATACGGTTGCCAAAGTTCTCAATAGAGAGTTGATAACCGATGAACCTTCACTTGAATATATTGAAGGTTATTTTCGAGAACAGGGTCAAGAAATGACACCAAATAATAAACAACAAGCTTTAGTTATAAAAGATTCAATAGTATTACCTAATCGTCATGGAATGGCACCAGGTATGTTAATTGAAACTGATAATAAAAAAATTGTCATGTTACCAGGTCCACCAAAAGAAATGCAACCTATGGCTAAACATGAGTTATTACCACATTTTATGGACAATAAAAGAATCATACACTCAGAATTACTTAGGTTTGCTGGAATAGGAGAGTCCAAAGTAGAAACTGTGCTTATGGATATGATAGATCAACAAACTAATCCAACAATCGCACCATTAGCTGGCAGTCATGAAGTTTATCTTAGATTAACTGCAAGTGCAGAATCTAAGACTGAGGCTGAAAATTTAATAACACCAATTAAAAAAGAAATTTTGGATAGAATTGGTGAATTCTATTATGGCTCAGATGATATATTATTAGAACAAGCAGTTATGCAACATATTAAAACCCCATTTGCAATATATGATGGTGTAACAAATGGAGCATTATTCAATAGATTAAAAAATGTGGATGAATATAAAATGGCTAAAGGCTCTATTATCGATTCAGAATACATCATTAATAAAAACAATAGTATCGAGGAACAATTATTAGAAGCAACGAATTATACAGCTTCTCTATATCAAGTTCCTTTAGCAGTTTCTATTTTGAATCAAGATAACACTGTTTATTTGGCACTATTGGAAAATGAAAAGTTAACTATTGAGTCATTTAAAATGGCACAATCAAGAAATTTAATGCATAGCAGAAGTCAAAATTATGCTTTAATAAGATTATTAAATGTATTTGACTGAGGCGTTAAATTTTAATAATTGGTAATTATATAAGTACATTTGTTCGATTCTGTTGTAAGAAACAACTAAAATATACGAACAAATATTCGCAAAACACTTGTAATTCAATTAAAATCCTTGTATAGTATTGGTAAGATAATAAAAAGAAACAAGCTCACTTAGGAGGTCTCGCTTTGGATAATGATCGTCAAAAAGCTCTAGATACAGTAATAAAAAATATGGAAAAGTCTTTTGGTAAAGGTGCAGTAATGAAACTTGGGGACAATAAAGCCCGTCGTGTTTCCAGTACATCAAGTGGTTCAGTGACTTTGGATAATGCATTAGGCGTCGGTGGATACCCTAAAGGACGTATTATTGAAATATATGGTCCTGAAAGTTCTGGTAAAACGACTGTAGCACTTCATGCCATTGCTGAAGTACAAAGTAATGGAGGTGTAGCAGCATTTATAGATGCTGAACATGCGTTAGACCCAGTCTATGCTCAAGCATTAGGCGTAGATATTGATAATTTATATTTGTCACAACCTGACCATGGCGAACAAGGTTTAGAAATTGCAGAAGCATTTGTACGAAGTGGTGCTGTTGATGTTGTAGTAGTTGACTCAGTTGCAGCTCTAACACCTAAAGCTGAAATTGAAGGTGAAATGGGAGATACACATGTCGGTTTACAAGCACGTTTGATGTCACAAGCCTTACGTAAGTTGTCGGGTGCTATTTCTAAATCTAATACAACAGCTATTTTTATTAACCAAATTCGTGAAAAAGTTGGTGTTATGTTCGGTAACCCTGAGACAACTCCAGGTGGTAGAGCATTGAAATTCTATAGTTCTGTTAGACTAGAAGTACGTCGTGCTGAACAATTGAAACAAGGACAAGAAATTGTTGGTAATAGAACTAAAATTAAGGTTGTTAAGAATAAAGTTGCACCCCCATTTAGAGTTGCAGAAGTAGATATTATGTATGGACAAGGTATCTCTAAAGAAGGCGAACTCATTGATTTAGGTGTTGAAAACGAAATTGTTGATAAATCAGGTGCTTGGTATTCATATAATGGTGAAAGAATGGGCCAAGGTAAAGAAAACGTTAAAATGTACTTAAAAGAGAATCCTCAAATTAAGGAAGAAATTGATCGTAAATTACGTGAAAAACTTGGAATTTTTGATGGTGACGTTGAAGGTTCTGAAGAGGAAGCTCCTAAGTCACTTTTTGAAGATGAAGAATAAAAACAAATCTTTAAATATTTATAGCTTCGAAGTATAACGATTGTTGTACTTTGAAGTTTTTTTATGGCAAATTTTAAATGTGTTAGCGTTTTATAATTACAATAGAGATGCTTACAGATTTTCTAATATAGTTGACTGGTAGTTTTGATAGTCCTCTACCTTTTCTAATAGATGTTAATAAAATAAATTAGATATACTTTTAATGGTATTTATACATTCAATTTGATAATTAAGACAATAGATTTAACGATGAATTTATTGATAATAAAATTATATTTTTAATAGTCTAATAATTAGGATTTTCAACAGACATTAGTTGTAATATCTTCTAAAAGTGCAAATAGATAACTTGACACTTATCCGTTTAAAACCGTACAATTAATGTGTATGATTTATATATAATTTCATAAAGTCATATTGAATTTCATATACAGACGAAACCCTAGAAAAAGGAGGTGTTTATGTGAATTTATTAAGCCTCCTACTCATTTTGCTGGGGATTATTCTAGGCGTTGTTGTAGGGTATGTTGTAGCCCGAAATATATTGCATCAAAAGCAATTACATGCAAGACAAACTGCCGAAGATATTGTAAATCATGCCAATAAAGAGGCTGACAATATCAAGAAAGAAAAATTACTTGAGGCAAAAGAAGAGAATCAAATTTTAAGAGAACAAACTGAAGCTGAACTACGTGAAAGACGTGGTGAACTTCAACGACAAGAATCCCGCCTTCTTCAAAAGGAAGAGAACTTAGAGCGAAAATCTGATTTACTTGATAAAAAGGATGAGATTTTAGAGCAAAAAGAATCAAAAATTGAAGAAAAACAACAACAAGTAGATGCAAAAGAGAGTAGTGTTCAAACGTTAATAATGAAGCATGAACAAGAATTAGAACGCATCTCCGGTCTCACTCAAGAAGAAGCTGTTAATGAACAACTTCAAAGAGTGGAAGAAGAACTGTCACAAGATATTGCAATACTTGTTAAAGAAAAAGAAAAAGAAGCTAAAGAAACAGTTAATAAAACAGCCAAAGAATTATTAGCTACTACAGTGCAAAGATTAGCAGCAGATCATACAAGTGAATCTACTGTATCAGTTGTTAATTTACCAAATGATGAGATGAAAGGTCGTATTATTGGTAGAGAAGGACGAAATATTCGCACACTTGAAACTTTAACTGGAATTGATTTAATTATTGATGATACACCAGAAGCTGTAATTTTATCTGGTTTTGATCCAATAAGAAGAGAAATTGCAAGAACAGCACTTGTTAACTTAGTATCTGATGGTCGTATTCACCCAGGAAGAATTGAAGATATGGTCGAAAAAGCAAGAAAAGAAGTAGATGATATTATTCGTGAAGCTGGTGAACAAGCGACGTTTGAAGTTAATGCATATAATATGCATCCAGATTTAGTTAAAATTTTAGGACGTTTAAATTATCGTACAAGTTATGGTCAAAATGTTCTTAAACATTCTATTGAAGTAGCACATCTAGCAAGTATGTTAGCTGCAGAATTAGGTGAAGATGAAACTCTAGCTAAACGTGCAGGACTATTACATGATGTAGGTAAAGCAATTGATCATGAAGTAGAAGGTAGTCATGTTGAAATAGGTGTAGAATTAGCTAAAAAATATGGTGAAAATGAAACAGTAATCAATGCGATTCATTCACATCATGGAGATGTAGAACCAACGTCAATTATTTCTATTTTAGTGGCTGCTGCAGATGCATTGTCAGCTGCACGACCAGGTGCTAGAAAAGAAACATTGGAAAACTATATTCGTCGATTAGAACGATTAGAAACGTTATCAGAAAGTTATGACGGTGTTGAAAAAGCATTTGCAATACAAGCAGGAAGGGAAATCCGTGTGATTGTCTCCCCTGAAGAAATTGATGATTTAAAATCATATCGATTAGCAAGAGATATTAAAAACCAGATTGAAGAAGAATTACAATATCCTGGTCATATCAAAGTGACAGTTGTTCGAGAGACTAGAGCAGTAGAATATGCAAAATAATTTTTGTCTCCCTCACATTTTGTGGGGGAGTTTTCTTTAGGTTCTATAATAAATCGGACTGATAGAGAATTTTTAATTATTTTCTATTAGTCCGATTTTTGTATTTTGAATATGAAAAAAGCGCAATTATCTCTATA
>NZ_PPQR01000033.1 GCF_002902085.1 Staphylococcus simiae | reverse complement strand
GACGGATTGTAATATTAAGTGCAACACCTATAAAATTTCATAAAAAAATGCCCATGATTGGCACTTTATTGTAAGATGTTAATAACGACAAAAACACATACAAGGAGTGCCAATATGAGCTATTACCATCTTACAATAACTGAACGCGCAAGTATAGAGATTCTTATAAAAGAAAATTATTCATTAAGAGCGATTGCTCGAAGATTAAACCGTTCGGTATCTACTATTTCTCGCGAAGTTAATAGGAATAAAAATAATGACACTTATGATGCTTCTTACGCTCAGAACACTTATAAGTCGAAGAAAAGGAACTGCGGTCGACATACAAAATTAAACATTAAACTAAAAGATAAAATTATTCATCATTTAAAGTTACATTGGTCACCTGAACAAATCGTTGGTCGTTTATTACACAATCAAGTTTGTTTTAAAACCATTTATAGATGGATTAATTCTGAAATGCTTAACTTTGATGCTTTACCTTATCTTAGACAAAAAGGTAAAAGACAACTTCCAAGAGAAACGAGAGGTCGTTTTAATATTGGAAAATTAATCACTCAACGACCTAAAGAGGTACGAAAACGTGGTACATTCGGCCATTGGGAAGCTGATACCGTAGTTTCAAGTAGAGGTAAAAGCAAAGGTTGTATCGCAACTTTCGCAGAAAGAAAATCTCGCTATTATTATTGTTGTCTGATACCCGATCGTTCCTCTAAATCAATGGAATATGCCATGAAAGAACTTATTTCAGTCTTTCCGAATGAATCTATTAAAACAATAACCGTAGACCGTGGCAAAGAATTTTCCTGTTATAAATCCATAGAAGAACAATTTGGTATTGATATTTACTTTGCAGATCCTTATTCAGCTTGGCAACGGGGTACTAACGAAAATTCGAATGGTTTACTTAGAGAATTTTTTCCAAAGAAAACAGACCTAGCAAAAGTTACTCAAGAAGAATTAGATTATGCTTTAGGTGCTATTAATCATCGACCAAGAAAGTGTTTAAATTGGAATTCACCTTATGAAATTTTATGCGACGAACTGTTGCACTTAAATTGACAACACAACA
>NZ_PPQR01000032.1 GCF_002902085.1 Staphylococcus simiae | reverse complement strand
TAAAAATACAGATAATAAATCAATATTTTTGTTTACTTTTTATAAAAATTAAATTAAAATTTTGTTTATAAGCTGGTTTTAAAATATTTAGGAGGCTATATTTTGAAAAAATGGTCTAAAATGACATGTTCAAGCATTATTGGGATGACTATATTGGCTACTGTAAATCCATCAGCTTTTGCTATAAGTAACAACAAGAATGACACGATAGATATGAAAGTCACTCAGAAGAGTGATGCGGTGAAAGCATTGAAAGAACTACCTAAGTCACAAAATGTAAAAAATAACTATCAAGATTATGCAGTTATTGATGTTAAACAGGATAGTAAAGGATTTAAACATTTTACGTTACAACCGGAAGTAGATGGTGTTTATGCACCAGATAAAGAAGTAAAAGTACATGCAGATAAATCTGGCGATGTTGTCTTAGTTAATGGTGACACTGATGCTAACAAAGTGAAACCAACCAATAAAGTAACGTTAGACAAGACGACGGCTGTTAATAAAGCGTTTGACGCTGTGCATATTGATAAAAATAAAGCACAAAATATGAAAGATAAAGTCGTTAAAAAAGACAAAGTAGAAATTGATGGGAATAAGAATAAATATGTTTACAACATTGAAATCGTCACAGTTTCACCTAAAATTTCACACTGGCAAGTAAAAGTAAATGCGCAAACAGGTGGAATTGTAGATAAGATAAATCTTATTAGTGAAGCTGCAACGACAGGTAAAGGTAAAGGCGTTTTAGGAGATACTAAAGATATTAATATCAATAGTATAGAAAATGGCTTTAGCTTAGAAGATCTGACACATCAAGGGAAATTATCTGCATATAATTTTAATGAACAAACCTCACAAGTTAGCTTAATAACTAATCCAGATCAAAATTTTATGAAGGATAATCAACGCGCAGGTGTTGATGCCAATTATTATGCTAAAGATGTTTACGATTATTATAAAAATACTTTTGGACGTGAGTCATACGATGATAAAGGTAGTCCTATAGTTTCTTTAACACATGTAAATTATTTTAATGGACAAGACAATAGAAATAATGCAGCTTGGATTGGTGACAAAATGATTTATGGTGACGGCGATGGTAAAGAATTTACTGGCTTAGCTGGTGCAAATGACGTAGTAGCACATGAAATTACGCATGGTGTCACACAAGAAACTGCAGGTTTGGTTTATAAAAATCAATCAGGAGCTTTAAATGAAAGTTTCTCAGATGTTTTTGGTTACTTTGTAGATGATGAAGACTTTTTAATGGGTGAAGATGTGTACACACCTGATAAGAAGGGGGACGCTTTAAGAAGCATGTCGGATCCTGAACGGTATGGTCAACCTGCTAATATGAGAGATTATGTACACACTCAAAGTGATAATGGTGGTGTACATACCAATTCAGGAATACCCAATAAAGCAGCGTATAATGTTATAAAATCTATCGGTAAAGATAAAGCACAACATATTTATTATAGAGCTTTAACAGAATATTTAACAGAGAATGCTACATTTGTAGATGCCAAAGAAGCAATATATCAATCAGCTTTAGACTTGTATGGCGAACAAACAGCTGAAGATGTATGGGAAGCTTGGAATCAAGTAGGCGTGTAATTTATATTTAAAAACAAGAATTAATGTTAAACACTTACAAATCAAATAATATAATTTAATAACCAGCTTATAAATGACCTATGTCATACATGTTGTATTGTATGGCATAAGGTCTTTTTTATTTTATTGGTTCTCTAACAAATTGGACTGATACATAATTAATTTTTCAAGCCTCGCTATGCCCAACCTGCACATTATAGTAAAAATTCTGTTAACAGAATTTTTCTTTGCTGGGGCCCCAATGTCCAACCTTGCCCGTCTTGCACATAAAAGAAAAAATTTTAGTTATAAAATTTTTCTATGACGGGTCCCTTGCCTAACTTGCATGGCATGAAAAAACTGGATAACCAGTTTTTCTATGTTGGGGCCCTGCATTGCATGTTAGAGTTTCTGCTATCTTGATAGCTAGAAAATCTTATGCAGTTTATTATGAATTAATAAACTGTAAACCTATTTCAGATAACCAGTTTTTCTGTGTTGGGTCCCTTCCTAGGGTGCTGTCTCAGCCTACCCCAACTGGCATTGTCCGTTGAAACTAAATGATTAGTTTCTTTTTGTTGGGGCCCGGGTCTTCGACTAGCACTGTTGCCCAACTTGCATTGCTTGTAGAAACTGTTTCACAGTTTCTCTATGTTGGGTCCCTACCTCAGGAGTCTCGGCTTTAAAATGATTTTTATTTTAAATTATTCATTTTTTATTTATCAGTCCTAAAAAACATACTAAGATTAGCTGTGAAGAAATCTATGACGATAGATTTTTTCACAGCTATTTTTTATAGTTGTAGAGAGAGAAGTAGACTGTGTACTCT
>NZ_PPQR01000031.1 GCF_002902085.1 Staphylococcus simiae | reverse complement strand
TGACTTAAATGATAGGGCATTGTGCCCTTTTTTTCAAAAAAATTCGGTTGGTAAGATAACTTTCAAATTATCTTATCAACCGAATTTATTATAGAGCCTTAAAAATTCGATAGTTAAGTAGTTGTAATATGACTAACACAATTGCTGTAACTGCAATAATAATAATATAAGGTGTAGCACTTGCTTCACCATCAATACCTACTAGCGGTGACATAATTCCTCCGAATAGAAATTGTACTAAACCAAGTAAACTTGATGAACTTCCGCGTCCTTTTTTACTTTCTTCCATCGCAATTGAAAATCCAAGCGTAGCAACACCAGTTACTGGAGCAATTAATATTATAAAGCTAATTAACAGCATCCAAAAATTCCAATGATTGATTAATGTAAGTATAACTAATATCACACCTATCACTTGAATAATTGTCATAATTCTTAGTAAACGATGTTGTTCAATATAATCTACTAATAATCCAATAAGTTGACTTGAACCAATTAAAGTTAACCCAATAAATGCAAACATCCAACTAAAATGTAATGCACTCATATGATAAATATTTTGCACGATAAATGGTGATGCAGAAATATATGTGAACAGTAATACGAATGTTACACCTTGAATCAGCATGGGTAATAAAAATCTAGGTGTCATCAATAATGATTTAAAATTACTAAACATAGTCTTAATACCGTTACCTTGTTCTCGTTGGTTATATGTTAAAGACTCAGGTACTTTAAATACGGAGCCAATTACCATTAAAACACCAAATATAGTTAATACAACAAACACCATGCGCCATACTGAATAGTTCAATATAATTCCGCCTAATGTAGGTGCAATTACTGGAGCTATTCCATTAACAAGCATCAGCAAGGCTAAGAATTTCGTTAAGTCATTACCACTATACATATCACTAGCTATTGCTCTTGAAATCACTGATGCAGCTCCACCTGTAATACCTTGTATTAATCTAAGTGACACCATAACCCAAATATTATCTACAAAAATTATTCCAAAACTAGCTAACGTAAACAATACCATTGCTATGACAAGAGGCTTTTTACGTCCAATTGAATCTGAAATAGGTCCAGCAAATAAGTTACCGAAGGCTAAACCTATCATAAACATCGACAATGTTAATTGAGCATTTGATGTAGTTGTGTCAAAATCATGTCTAATGTCTGGTAATCCTGGTAAGAACATATCAATTGATAATGCACCTATTGCGGTTAGTGCGCCTAATATAATGATAAAAATAGGTGACTTCTTATTAAAATGTGTTAAGTCATTCATTCTTCAACCACCTTTTATTGTCTTTTATTTTTGTTTTCCATTTAAACAATGTACCTATTATATAACAAAACACGCCTAATAAAACATCCTTTGTTACTAAAATATTTATAAGTCATTCTTACATAAACAATCCTTTCTAAAGTATTTTATCTTTACTTCAGAAAGGATTGTTATCTTGATATTAATCGTCAACCTTTTTTACTAACTGTAATCGATCTTGTGCGTTGTCTTCTAATTCATATTGATTTGTAACGACTTGCCCACTATTATCAATTAATTGTAATGTCGTTTTTATCGTCTTACCGTCTTGTTCAACATCAACGACTTCTGGTGATTTAATAGCTATCGTATTCCCTTGTGAAACATTTTTCTTCATACTGTTATAATACGTTGTATCCTTCTTTAAATAAGTAGAAATAAAATTAAAATTATCTTCACTAAATGCTGAATTGATAGCCATTGAATAGCCAGCAAAGAACTGTGTTAATTTATTTTTTAAGCTATTTTCTTCTTTTTCTTTCTTAGCAACGTAATCATTAATATCTTCACTATCAAAAGATAATGTTACTTCAGTGTTACTTTTTAGTTTACTCGCCTTGATTGTCTTAGTTTGCGTTGTAAATGTTTTACCCTTGGCTTTACCAGATGCTGAAATTGTAATGTCTTTATTTTGAGGATAAGGTCCATAACTTTTAGCTTTTGAAAATGCCATTTCTTTATCATTGATCGTTACTTTTTTCGATTTATCAGATAATTTAGTATCACCTTTTAAGGTAACATTAATATTTGCTTCATCGAAATCTTCAGTAATATCTACAGTTTCAGAATTACTTTGTTTAAAGTCAAAGTTTAAGCTCCCAGAAAAGACACCATTGTCTGTCGTCTTAGTTGTTGGAATATGGTAGTTACCTGGAATAAAATTACCAATAGGTGTCGTTTTATTCGCTTCAGCAATAACAACCTTTTTCTTACCATTTGATTTGAACTCATATTTTGTTTTGACTTTCGGCTTAACAATAGGTTGTTTTGAAGGTGCCGTAAAGCTCATATTATCGAAGAAAATATATCTAGTTCCATTTTTACTCACTCGCAATAAATTTTGACCAGATTTCGATTTAATATATGTGGCTACACTAGTATGGCTGTTATTCAATTTATGTACACTGTCTTCTAGTTCCTTCACAAATTGTTTTGTACCCACTTCATCTTTGATATATTGAATATATACTTCTGCTTCTTCTGAATCGACTTTATTATTTTTAGTACTTAAAATAGTGGCTACTTTTTGTTTATCATTATTCTCAATAGCATTCACCAAAATTTTCGATTGTGCCTCAGGAGAGTTAAAGTTCTTCAATAATAAGAATAAAATAATTAACAAAATAATAATAAATAAGCCTATAGCCCATGGTACTATTTTTCTTAACTTTAAGTTGCCAGTAAGCACTTCATTATCTGAAGACTTTCTATATAGTGTAGGTTGACTGTCGAATTGATGTCCACATTGTGGGCACGACTTTTGTTCATCTTTAACTTGTTTGCCACACTTTGGACAGGACTTCATAATTACACCTCGATTTCCATTTCTATTTGAACATATTTTTTAAAATATTAAATATTATTGGTATTCTATTATAATTATACATTTTATCAAACATTCAGAAATACTGATATGCGAAATTTTCCATTCCATATAGTTATATTATACGTAGGATGCTAGTCTTTTATACATACACATTTAGTCTTATCTTTAAACACAACTAATCATTCAAATTATATGCTTCTATACGTTTATTGATTACTTCCAAAATATATCTGACATTTTCAATTTCTTCATCTTCAAAATCATTTGTTATATCATTAGCAATATTATTCATTATGGCGTTACGTTCATCAATATATGCTTGGCCCTTTGGAGTGAGCGTAATAAACTTTAACCTTTGATCAACGTTTAAATTAGGTTTACCTATCTTTACTAAATTAGCATCAATTAATTTTTTGATGCGTCTACTTACTGCGGCCTTATTAACTCCCTGTCGCTCGGTAATTTCACTAATCGTTAATGGCTCACTATTTAACATACTTAACACATGCGATTGTTCTAATGAAATTTCATACTCGTTTTGTAAGTCTTTAAGCATTTGTGCTGTCAGTGCATTTATATTATTTATAAATTTTTCTAAAAATTGAATATGGTCATGTATTCGTCTTACCATTATTATTCTCCCTGTAGTGTGATTTCTTATAAAAAAATTATTATTCGAATTTAAAAATGATATCACTACTAATTATATATTAAAATTGCAACAAATAATATTATAGATTAACAAAGTTAATATATAAAGCCTTACTGCTAATACCCTTGCCTAAATATTTAATTTAAGCTACATTTATATCTATCTTTTATTGTTAGTGAGGTGGACAAATGATAGGGTCTATACTCTTATCTCTAATTATATTTAGTATTGTGTTACCCATATTGTTAAATCGGGCGATAACTTTGAATTTAACATCTTATATCAGTGTGATTATCTTGATATATATCATCTTAATATACTCACTCATTACGAATAACATGCCATATACATTATTATGTCTCATCGTTTTATTATGTTTATATTTAATTATTAAACATAACGTTATCTTTGCCGATTGTGTAGGACGTCGATTTGTTGCACAATCACTCATTTTTGGATATCGTTTCACACTTTTCACTTGTGCTTGTGCATATATAAGTACGAGTTCTATTGTCCTTATTAATAGCTTATTTTTGTGGATTACTATGATTGCCGTTAGTGCTATGTTATCTTTTGTTATCTATTTAGTTTGGACAGCTGCATATGCTAAAATGGCTTTCACTAAAGAAGTCGACTTAATTATGGTACTTGGTGCAGGCATATTTACCGAAGATGTGACACCTATGTTACGTTATCGATTAAATCGAGCTTTAACGATTTATAAACAACAAGTTAATCAAACTTATCTCCTTGTATCTGGTGGACAAGGTCCTGACGAACCAATATCTGAAGCACTAGCAATGAAACGCTACCTGATTAAACGAGGCGTTCAGCCTGAGGATATAATAATGGAGAATCAATCCACAAATACCTATACTAACTTTAGTCAGTCACAAGTTATTCTGTCACAACGTTTCAACACAATACCTAACATGATATGTGTTACGAGTCAGTTCCACATATTACGCGCTTTACGTATCGCTCAAAAATCGGGTATTAAGACAAAAGGTATCGGTAGTCATACACCGTATCATTTTTTCTTTCCTGTGCTGATTAAAGATTTTCTTGGGGTTATGTATCAATATAAATTATTATTAACAGTGTACTTCGCAACATTATTTATTATTAGTATGTTGAAACTATGGTTATAACAATAGCGTCCCACCACTGATTATGACAATCATTAATGGAACGCTATTATTATTGTTATACTATTTTACCATCTTCTAATTCTATGATGCGATCTGCATATTCAAACAGCCTTTGATCATGGGTGATCATCATCCCAATCATTTGTTGTGACTTAATATGTTGTTGTATCATTTCCACTACTTCAGTAGCTCGTTGTGCATCTAAACTTGCCGTTGGTTCATCTGCTAAGATCATTTTCGGTTGATTCATCAGTGCACGCATAATCGCTACACGTTGTTTTTCTCCACCAGACAATTGCTGTGGATGTACATGTAAGCGATGTGCTAAACCAATTTGACTTAACAGTGACTCAGCACGTTGATTACTATCGTTTTTAGACAATCCCGCTTCTCTTCCAACAAGTGTTAATTGTTCAATAACTGTTAAATATGGCACTAAATGTGATGATTGGAAGATAAAACCAATATCGTTCAAGCGTAATTCAGTCGCTTGATGTTCGCGATTAAACAATGGCGCATCATTATAAAGTATTTGTCCTTTAGTTTGAGTTAACAATCCACCTAAAATAGATAATAATGTCGTTTTGCCAGAACCTGAAGCACCATTTAAAATGACAAACTCCCCTTCATTCACTTTGAAATTGACTCCCTTTAATACTTTAGTTTCGGAATGTCCTTGTCCAAATGTTTTGACGATATTTTTAACTTCTATACCCATTATTCTGTACCTCCTATTGCTGCAATTGGGTCCACTTTAATGACTTTTACAAAAGATAAACTTGCTCCAATCATCGCGACAATAATAAATATGACAATCATTAATAAAATATTTTGCATAGTTAAATAAAATGGCATTGTTATAGGCATCACTAGTGATAGTAACGCAATAATACCAATCGCTATAACCACACCAATAATAGTTAGTACGAGTATTTGTATTAATAAAGCACTTATTAAGTGTCTCGTTTTAATACCTATTGCTTTTAATATACCTATTTGAGAGATTTTTTGTATTGTCATAACGTAAAAGAATGCAGTTAATACAATAGCTGTTATAACAAACAAACTGACAATCATCATGTTAAGTGGCGCTTGTTCAGCTTGATAACTCGCTATATTATTAGTTAAATCTTTTTCACTAACCACACTAACACCTTTAATTTGTTCTATTTTATGTTGTTGTGCGTTTGTTAAGCTTGAAACTGGATAAAATACTGAATATTGTTGATTTAACTGTTTAAAATCAGATGTATTGAGTAACACAATAGAGCTATGCGCATACATTGTTTCATTAAGGATTCCTACTACTTTATAGCTTTGTTTATGTCCCTTAAACTGAATATGACTTCCAACTTTAACATCATTTACTGCTAATTTATCATTGATAGCTACTTCATGATTATTTGTTGGATAATGACCTTCTTTTAATTTAAAATGATGTGCTTTATGATCATTCATCGTCATAACATCTTGATCTTTATCAGCTAGTTTTAAAGTTTGAGGATTTAGTTGATAAGGTTGTTGTTTAATTACCTTATTAATTTGTTGTTGCTGTGATATTGTTAGTTGTGATTTTTCAATCTGAGGTTGTTTCATTTTCTCAACAATATATTTATCATTATGAAATTGTTCAAATAAGGCAATATTTTCTCTCCCCAACCCTTGCGCTAATCCACTAATAAATAACACCATAATACCTAATAACAATATAATTATAGTGATTAGCGTATAGCGGAATTTATAAAATAAAATTTCTTTTAATGCTAGTTTCATATCCATTCACTGCTCCTTGTTCTATTTTTTATTCATTATAAAAAGCGAATGTGAACTCAATATGAACTATAGTTATTTTGGTATATTTATTTTTAGATTGTATAATAAAATGAATTAATCTATTCACTATATTAGCCATTTATAATTGTAAAAAATAAAGTATGCCCGAGATCTAAAAACCATTTTTAAATAAAGGAGTATCATAATGGTAAAGTGTTTAATTGTAGATGACGATCAACAAATATTAAATTATGTCACGAATCATTTAACGAAACATCATATACAAACGTATCGTGCGCTAGGTGGACAACAAGCATTATCTTTACTTAATCATCAACAAGTCGATATAGCTATTGTAGATATCATGATGGAGGGCATGGATGGCTTTGAACTATGCCAAACTTTGAAGACAGACTATCACTTACCAGTCATAATGTTGACAGCCCGCGATGCCTTGAGTGATAAAGAGCGTGCTTTTTTAAGTGGTACAGACGATTATGTAACGAAACCATTTGAAATCAAAGAATTAATCTTTAGAATACGTGCAGTCTTACGTCGTTATGATATTTATACAAACCAAGAATTAACAATTGGAAACCTGACGTTAAATCAAGCCTATATGGAAATACAGATTGGCTCTAAGACGATCACATTGCCTAACAAAGAATTTCAATTACTCTTTATGCTCGCTAGTCATCCACGACAAATTTTTACTAGGGAACATATCATTGACAAGATTTGGGGAATGGATTATGAAGGAGATACACGCACAGTGGATGTACATATTAAACGACTGCGTCAACGACTACAAAAACTAGCAGCCACTATCTCTATAGAAACAGTTCGTGGACAAGGATATAAGGTGAAAGAACATGTTTAAATCTCTTTATTCAAGAATTGCCATTTACACTATTACCGTTATTCTATTCAGCGCGTTGATTAGCTTTTTATTTACCAATGTTTATTATCATTTCTATTTAAAATCTTCAAATGATGCTAAAATCATGGCCATTTTAAAGGAGGCACGTTCTTTTGAAGAACATCAACAGTCGGATAGTACACGCGCATATTTCAAACATCTTGGCCAACTAAACTATCAACTTTTAACTGTTGACCAACAAGGACACAAGACATTTTATGGTGAACCTTTTCGCAAAGATACTTTGACGCAACAACATATTAAACAAGTACTAAATGGTAGAGACTATCACGGCATTAAAAATAAACCATTTGAACTTTTTGTCACGGGCTTTTTCGATAATGAGACTGATAATACTGTCGGTGTTAATTTTAAAACAGACAAGCAAAATTTAGCTGTCTTTATGCGACCAGACATCGGTCAAACATTTAGTGAATTTAGATCATTCTTAGCTATATTACTGACTTTATTATTGATCATTTCAATTTCTTTAGTCATAGCTTCAACTTATTCAATCATTAAACCAGTTAAAAAATTAAAACAAGCAACAGAACAATTAATGGATGGAAATTTTGATACGCCCATTAAACAAACTAGACATGATGAAATTGGTACATTACAATACCGTTTTAATATGATGCGACAATCTTTAGGACAAGTTGATGAAATGAGACAACATTTTGTTCAAAATGTGAGCCATGAAATTAAAACACCATTGACACATATTCATCATTTATTAAACCAACTAGAACATAGCAAAGATCAACAACGCCAACAATATATTAATGACATATTTAACATTACTTCACAGTTGAGTGACCTCACGACTGAGCTGTTACTACTATCTGAACTTGATAATCACCAACATTTAACCTTCAAAGATCGTATCCCGTTGGATATAGTCATTAAAGACATTATTCGTCATGAACAATACGCAGCAGATAGTAAAGATATAATTATAATGTCTGATTTACAATCACTCTATTTCCAAGGAAATGAGCGTTTACTTCATCAAGCCATTAGCAACTTAATTATCAATGCGATTAAATATAGTTTTAACGGTGGTATGATAGACATCACGTTACACAAAACGAGCGCTCAAATAGAACTATCAATTGCCAATGAGGGTGAGCCATTAAGTGATGTTAATCAACAAAGATTATTTGAACGTTTTTATAAAGTAAGTCAGCATGATAACAGCAATGGCTTAGGTCTTGCTATCACTAAATCAATTATTGAATTACATCACGGAACCATACAATTTCACCAAAATGATGATCACTTAAATACATTTACAATACACTTACCATTATAACTCCATTTACACTACTTGATATTACAAAGGTTCAAGTAGTGTTTTTATATATAATTATGTTCCGTTTAGTACCGATTTTCGACCATTTAGTTTATTTTTAAATCACTATTAATAGAATGTGATTTAATAAAAACAAAGGAGGTACCATCAACATGAAACTCAACTTATTTATCAATGAAAACGAGCATGAAAGATATATTGATATTCATGCTCCTGAAATGGATGACAGTATCGAACATATTATTAGTGCTGTTAAAAATTGTGATAAATCACACACCATCAAAGGTTATATTGAAAAAGACATACACCTTATTCATATCGATGACATCATTACATTTAAGACAGTAAATAAACATATCGTTGCCTTAACAAAATCTCAACAATTTAACATTAAATATCGGTTGTACGAACTAGAAGATATCTTACCTAGCTTCTTTATACGTATTTCAAAATCAGAAATTGTTAACAAGTACTACATTGAGAAATTATCTCTTGAACCAAATGGTTTGATACGTATGTATCTAAAACATTCATCTTACACCTATTCTTCTAGACGTTATTTAAAATCTATAAAGGAGAGTCTTGCGCTATGACTGCTAAATTTTTCAGTTCTATGCTTATTAGTTTGTTAATTGGTTTAACATTGTCAATTTTCTTTAGTGTACTATATGCACAAGGTCAATATTACCCACTGAATCCAATGTCAACAATAGGACAATTCTACTTTACTTATTTTTCAGAACCAACCATAATGATAATTTCAATTGTTTTATGGTTGTTAATTGGCTTTGTATTTTATATTGGAAGTTTAATTTTTAATGCAACAGATTGGAGTATCACAACAGCAACTATGTCACATTTTATAGTGACTTATTTCGGTTTTTTACCATTAGCTATATTAGCTGGTTGGTTTCCCATTACAATAATTAATCTGCTATTTTTCACTATTATTTTTATCGCTATTTATATTATCATTTGGCTTATCAACTATTTTAAAAATAAACGTTATGTTCAAGCTATAAATCAAGAATTGCAACAAAAGCGTCACTAAATCTTCTTAAGTCTGTCCATCAAAATAAAGTCCCGAAAAAATATCACTATTGTGATTCTTTTCGGGACCTAAATAATATACAGAGCTTCACTACTTAATACATAGCTCAAACATTTAGCTATAATCCAAAATTATTTTACATTTAAATATTTAGTTACTTCTTTATTAATAGCATGATACATTTCTTCATTGTCCGATAATTTATTACCAAATGATGGTACCATTTCTTTTATTTTTGCTTCCCATTGTTTAAAATCTTCACCATAACAACGTTGTAAGACATCAAACATAATATCAACTGCAGTTGAAGCGCCTGGTGAAGCGCCTAAAAGTGCGGCTAATGTGCCGTCCTCAGACGTGATAACTTCTGTACCAAACTGTAAATTACCTTTTGTATCTTCTGTATCTTTGATAACTTGTACACGTTGACCAGCTGTAATAACTTCCCAGTCTTCATTCTTAGCATTTGGGAAAAATACTCGTAAATCATCCATACGTTCATCATTAGATAACATGAGTTGAGATATTAAATATTTAGTTAAACTCATTTCTTTAATACCTGCTGATAACATCGTAACGATATTATTAGGCTTAACTGATTTTATAAGATCTAAATATGAACCTGTTTTTAAAAATTTAGGTGAGAAACCAGCAAATGGACCAAATAGCAATGAACGTTGTCCATCAACAAAGCGTGTATCTAAATGTGGTACTGACATTGGTGGTGCACCAACTGCAGCTTTACCATAAACTTTCGCATGATGACGTTTAATAATATCTGGATTCGTACATCTTAGGAATAAACCACTAACAGGGAAACCACCTATATGTTTAGATTCTTTAATACCTGTTTTTTGTAAGAGTGGTAGACTTGCCCCACCTGCTCCGATAAAGACAAAATCTGCTTCATATGTTGACACTTTATTAGTTGTTAAGTCTTTGACTTCAACTATCCAAGTTCCTTTAGCTGACTTAGAAATGTTAAGCACTTCTTGTTTATATTGAATATGTACACCACGTTGTTCTAAATTATGGAATAAATCATTTGTCAATGCACCGAAGTTAACATCCGTTCCAGTTTCATCATATGTTAAAGCAATTGGTTCATCAGAAGAACGACCTTCTATCATTAATGGTACCCATGACTTCATCTCTTCTTCATCTTGAGATAATATCATTTTTTCGAAAAGTACATTTTGTTGTAAGCTTGCAACACGATTTTTAATGAAGTTAACATTATCTTCGCCAATCACAAAGCTCATATGTGGCACTGATTGGATAAATCTTTCAGGTCGCTCTAATTGACCAGTTCTTACAAGATATGCCCAAAATTGTTTTGATAATTGAAATTGTTCATTAATTTTAATGGCCTTAGTAATATCTACAGAACCATCTTTACCTTCTTTAGTATAATTCAGCTCACATAAAGCCGAATGTCCTGTACCTGCATTATTCCAAACATTTGAACTTTCTTCCCCAGGTTGTGACAACCTTTCGAAGACTTTAATAGTTTTTTCAGGTGATAATTCTTTTAATAATGTTCCTAATGTTGCACTCATAATACCGCCACCAATTAAGATGACATCTGTTTTGCTATGTTGTGTTGTCATAACAAATACAGTCCCCCTTTTCAATGAATAATGGAACGTCTAGGCTTTGTAATCTCACGCTTTATTACATTAACAAACGTGTTTCATATGTTGATATCACTAAATATCATTATAATCTCAACTTATACTATTATTGTATCATTAAGCCATGATTATTAAGATAATTAACAACCCTCAACAATTTTTAAAAATTAAATAACTCATTCTTTATTTTAACATAAAGCGCTATCATTTTTGAAAGATTCAAACTTTAGCTTTATCGAATCATTTACTTTATTCATACTACTCGATGTTTTTTTACTGTATGCAAATTAAAAACCGAGATTCGCAATGAATAGTGCAAACCCCGGTCTATATTATCTTTAGAAATACTTTGGCATAGTGTCGGAAACCGAGACAACAATCATTATTACGAAAATATTTGTCTTACACATTAATGTAAAATCCACGTGTAGAATTTTTGATGCCGAGTTACGCTCATACAGCAATACTGCTTTGGATGATATAAAGTTACTTTATCACTATTTTATCATTCAGACAGTTACTGCTAGTGGCATCATATTAAGTATAGACATGTTTGTCCAAGGTTCACTTTATAATAAAGATAGAATGAATGTCCAAATACAGACAAATATTAATAAGCAAACGCTATATTTCAAAGTCATTTTCAGTAGTTCAGATTCTTTACCTACCTGTTTAACAGCTGCTGTAGCAATCGCAATGGATTGAGGAGAAATTAATTTAGCAGCAACCCCACCAACAGTATTCGATGCTACAAGTAATGACCCACTTGTACCAATTTGTTGCGCAACAGAAGCTTGTATTGGCGCAAACAAGGAATTGTTGTTAACTACTGATCCAGTCATAAAGACACCTATCCAACCTAAAATTGGCGATAGAATTGGGAATACATGCCCTGCTTTAGCAATACCTTGTCCCATAGCAGCACTTAAACCGCCATACGTTGTAATTTTAGAAATTGCTAAAATAAAACATATAGTTACTATTGGTAACCATAATTCTTTAAACGTCACACCAAATAATCTTACAGTATCATTAAAACTCACTTTCTTAGACATTAATACCGTAATAATTATAGTTAATAAAATCGCTGTACCAGTTTGTCCAATGACATTTAATGTTAAAACTAATGGTTTATGTGTAATATCGCTCAAAGTACCAGGTAAATTGAAATGAAATACGAATGATGATAATGCACCTTTAGGTAAGAATAAATGTTTAAAAAATGGCGCACTCCAAATCATGACAATGACAGTTAATATAATAAATGGACTCCAAGCATACAACACGTTGCTGGTTGAATGTTGTGTCGTTTGTTGAATTTGATCATTAGGGTTCACACGATAAATATGTTTTGGTTGAAACTTTTTAGAAAATAAAGCCAAAGCTAACATAGATGCTAATGGTGGGATAATATCAGCAAGTTCAGGACCACTAAATACTGTTAACACAGCTTGTAAAAATGTATACGTAATCGATACCACTAAAATAGATGGTAATGTTTCTTTAATACCTTTAAACCCATCTATTATAAATATTAATAAAAACGGAATAAAGAAATTAATAATAGCTAAAGTTAATGTTGATGATTGAGATACATCCAATACAGTGATATGTCCTGGCAAATGTAATGTTTCAACTACTCCTACTGGAATACCTATTGCGCCAAATGCACCTGATGCTGCATTAGCAACTAGGCATAACATTGCAGCTTGCAACGGATGAAATCCTAACTGTGTTAATAACAATGCACAAATAGCAATTAGCACTCCAAAACCTGCTGCACCTTCTAAAAATGCATTAAAAGAAAATCCGATAAGCAATACTTGAATACGTTGATCTTGTGAAATATTCGTTATGCTATCTTGAATTGTAATAAATTGACCTGACTCTACAGTGATTTTATATAATAAGACGGCCATCATTACAATATAACCAATAGGAATAATACCTTGAAAGAAACCTTCTACGATTCCTCCAGTTGCAATGCCAACAGGTAATTTAAAGCATGGCACTGCAATTATTAATGTAACAATTAATGTAGTAATTGCTGCATAGATTCCCTTCATTTTGAATAAAGTTAAACATAATAAAAATAAAATAATAGGAATTGCTGCAATTAAAGTCGATAACAATAAATTATCAAAAGGGTTAAATGTGTGTACTAACATATGATGACTCTTCTTTCCTTTTAATTTTGTAGTGTTAATCATCTAAAATCTACTCATTTTTTAGTTACCGATAACATTTTTAGATTTCATGTGATTTTTTTCACATGTAGATTATATCAATTTTTATTGTGTCACACAATATACATATTCTATTTTATTATTATTTTATATAAAAGCATTAAAAAGATTACATCATTCAAACTATCTAAGTGAAGTTTGTGTGTATCATGAATTTTATGATTTGTCATGATAGAATGAATAAGACACTATAATGAGAAACGGAAGATGACATAATAATGATTAAACAAATAAATGTATCGAACTTAACTAACTTAAAATCTCATTTACAACAAGCTTCACGCGAAGGTTATACACATGTTGTACCTTATAATAACGACTTGACGCTTTATCAAGCTATGCTAGATGCAGTTAAACTGGATCAACGTTCAATCGTTGTAGATTATACAATTGATGAGCACTATTTAAATAATTGCTCGTACTTCGGACAAACTACTATTCATTTTAATGATTGGGTCAATAATGATTATTTAATGCCCAATGTCATTTACTTGATCGATCAAGCAATTGATATCATTAACAACTATCAAATTGACGCTTTATTCGACTTAGCACTGATAACTTTATTACAAGGTAATTTAGCTGTAGATGGACATGTAGTGTTCAATTTCAATAATCAACCAACTACGAGTGACACTTTTTGGCATTCGACTGTGCATGAACTTGATATGGATGACCTTACTACGCAATTTTACTTGGATAAAATTGCCTATGAACATCACTACAAAGTACCGTTTCGTCAAATTAATATGAATGATACCAATCAATTAACTAAATTAGATCATAAGTTATTATCTACACATTTCTTTATGCCTGGTTGGTTTTATCGTTTTTCAAAACAAAGAACATTGAATAAACATCGTAAAGCATGTGGTTTATACGACAAACAATATAACCAATCAAACAATCATATCGTTTTTTTAGGTGACCATTATCATTACGCAGGAAATTCTAAGTATCTTTTCAATTATTTTGTTAAACATAACCCAATGGTGGAAGCATATTTTATTACTGATGAACGAAGAGGGCCTCACTTCTTATCCCTAGATAACAGTGACACGCTAGAAATCATAGAAAGTGCCCGTATTGTGATTTTGGAAAATGATTTGCCAAACGGCGTTAACGCCAATGGAACTTTAATTCAATTACATCAAGGTACACCAATTAGACAGCTCTTTTTAGATAGCAAAGAGCCTAGTAACAATGCCAATATACCTTATTATCGAGCTAAACGTTATAATCGTTGGTTACAACATGATTATATTATCCATTCTGTTAATGATATTAGTCGTTTTTATGAAAGTGCATTTCCAAGTCACCAGGCAACTGTGTTAGCTTACGGTAATCCTAAAATCCAATATTTGCTACAAAAGCAACATGATACATCATTACGAAAACAATATCGTCAATCATTTAAATTAACTGACGATAAACCAATTCTCTTTTATGCACCTATTGATACGCTGAGTCAAGAACAACTTCCTTTATCTGATGCGTTATTTAAAACATTTCATGTTATTGTACAAGGTATTGACGAAGCTATACTACCTGAAGAAGCTATTGTTGCACCAAGACAATTAAGTGCACAAGATTTAATATTATTAGCTGATGTGGTATTAACGGATTATTCTAATATTATTTTTGATGCTATGACTATAGATAAAAAAGTGTGTTTATACACACCAAATCATAGTGAGTTCGTTAAAGAGCAAGGTGTAAACGAGGAAATATGGAGTCACTTAACTAAAATTTGGTATACCGATAGACAATTATTAATTAACAATTTAATAGCCGATGCCATTCCAACCTTAAAATACCCACAAACCGAACAAACCGAACAACCACTCGAATCCATATCACAACTCATCCATAAGATCATAAAAGAGCCCAGGACATAAATCCCAAAAATAATAGCACAAAGATGATTCTATTGTTAAATCGTCTTTGTGCTTCTTTATGTTCAATACTCCGTATTGTAGTTTCGCGTTCCCAGGGTGCTGTCTCAGCCTACCCCAACTGGCAATACTTGTAGAAACTGATTAAATCAGTTTCTCTCTGTTGGGGCCCCGGTCTTCGACTAGCACTGCTCCCTCGGGAGTCTCCACTACAATACTTCGCTTCTGTGTAATATTACATGTAAATACTTCAAAAAAATAAGACACTTTCGTATAATTTAATTAATCACTACAAAAACTAAATTAACGAGGTGCCTTATGTATAAAGATTATAACATGACTCAACTTACACTACCAATGGAAACTTCAGTTAAAATTTCTCAAAATGATATTTCAAGATACGTTAATGACATAGTTGAAAGCATACCAGATAGAGAATTCGACAAATTCAAACATTATCGTGGTGCGACTTCATATCATCCAAAAATGATGTTGAAAATTATTCTATATGCCTACACGTAATCTGTATATTCTGGAAAAAATTTAAAGACTGGTCAATGGTAGTCTTCATATGATGTGGTTGTTTCAAAATCTTTTATGCCGGGTCCCTAACACAGAAAAACTGGTATCCAGTTTTTTCACGCAATGCCCGTTGGGGTGATTAATCAACTGTATTCCTTTTTATACTTAGCAAGAACACTGACGTTACTTTGTCATATATTATTCAAAGAGCCTAGGACATAATCATTTCAGACTTAAATTCAAGCATTTGACAGTAACTGTCTGGTTTGTAAAATGTTGATAAATCAAAGTTTTACAAATCTAATCAGTCTTGCCGGGGTAAGATTACGAAATAAATTTTATATAAACTTTGTTTCTATCCCACTCCCTTATATTTTATTGCTGATAATTTGGATCTATAACCGCTACTTGTCCTTCTTGATTTACAGTAACTATTGAATAAGCATCCACATTAGGATCTTTGAAACTAAAGACATAATTATACTTACCATTACTTCCATCAATTGAATAATCATTATATACTTTTTGATTATTACCAAACTTATTCGCTTCTGTTTCAGCAGAATTTAAAGCATTTTGAAAATTAGGTAATGTAGCTAATGCTTGTTCATCATCACCATCAAATGGATAAAGGTTACGTGCTATTTTTACAGCATTTTCACTTTGATATGGATCCCCATTTTGTGCATGATTAGTTGCTGGTTGCTGATTTGAATTTTCAACATTATTGCTTTGTTGATCATTACTATCACCTTGTCGTTTATTCGCTTGGTTAGTTTCTTTTGGTTTACTCACTTTATTATTGTTTTCATTTTTCTTTTTGTCATTAGATTTTTGATCTTGTTGCGTAGTCTTTTCTTTATCATTATCTTTATGCTTATCTTGTTCATGCTCATTATTTTGGCCACAAGCTGCTAACAATAAAAACATCGCAAATACTATCGCCATTAACTTTTTCATTTGTATCTCTCCTCTCATAATTAAAGTTAAACTTTTCATTCATTACAAGTTCACTTCATTACTACTAAGACACTATCGCATCATCAACTTATGCTATCTTTATTATAACTTAAATCTACAACAATTTTATTTATTTTCCTTAAAATTCATATCTTTTTCTACTTAAATTTAAAAAATAATCATCATTAATGTCAACATGTGACTAAAAATAAGTTATATATTGTGTGATCAATAACTGTCTTGGTAGATAACATGTTATTTAATATCAAAAAACTAAGTAAAGCGATTTATCTCTACTTAGTTTCTTGTGACATTATTAAATTAATCATTTAAACATAATATTTATAAGTCTTTTTCCATAATTAAATCTGTATCTACGACTTCACCTGTTCTAAAATGGTGTTCGCCAACGACTTTAAAGCCATGACTTTTATAAAAAGACAATGCTTGTGGATTATGTTCCCACACACCTAGCCAGATTTTATTTTTATGATGTTGGCGTGCTACTTGTTCTGCTAATTTGATAAATTCCGAACCACGTCCTCCACCTTGAAATGCCTCGTCAAAATAAATACGTTGGACTTCTAAATATGCTTCACCCATATCTTCAGTTTGAGCATCATCAATATTCAAATGTAAATAGCCAACATTTTTACCATTAACCTGATAAAAATAATGAAAAGATTTCGGATTATTAATTTCGTTATCAAATTTTTCAACTGTATAATTAACATTGAAAAATTGTTCAAAGTCTTTGTCATCATAATTACCTTTAAATGTGTTATAAAACGTTTTCTTTGCTAATGCTACTAGCTCTTCAGCATCTGCTGAACTAATCGTAACAATTTCACCCATGTTAACTTCCCCCTTCAATTCTAATATCAATTTAGTTAACCTTATATTAAATTGATATCATTTGTAAAATTACATTACCATAAAGTCATCTTAAAATATAATGATTGTATGTTCTAAACATAAGTGTTAAATTTATTCGATGTAATAGTCATTTTAATAGAGAAAAGAAAGGATGTATCAATGTGGTAGAATCATTTAAAGCATTTGTCATTGATAAAGAACAAGATGGTAAAGTTAAATCACAATTCCAACAATTAACAACAGAAGATTTACCAGAGGGCGATGTCCTTATTAAAGTACATTACTCAGGTATTAATTATAAAGATGCCTTAGCAACTCAAGATAATAATGCAGTTGTTCAACAATATCCAATGGTTCCTGGTATCGACTTAGCTGGTACGATTGTTGAATCTAATGCACCTGGTCATGATGTTGGCGACAAAGTTATTGTTACAAGTTATGATTTAGGCGTCAGTCATTTTGGTGGATTTAGTGAATATGCTCGTGTTAAATCAGAATGGATTGTCGATTTACCAAACACACTCACATTAGAAGAAGCAATGATTTATGGTACAGCAGGTTATACTGCAGGTCTTGCTATTGAAAGACTAGAAAAAGTGGGCATGAATATTGAAGATGGTCCTGTATTAGTACGTGGTGCTTCAGGTGGTGTAGGTACGTTAGCTGTTCAAATGCTAAGTGAAATCGGATATAAAGTAATTGCAAGTACAGGTAAAAAAGATACCGCTGATACTTTGAAATCTTTAGGTGCCAAAGAAGTAATCGATCGACTACCTATAGACGAAGATAATAACAAACCTTTAGCCTCATCAACATGGCAAGCATGTATTGACCCAGTCGGAGGCGCAGGTATTAATTATGTAACTAAGCGATTACAACATAGTGGTTCCATCGCTATCATTGGGATGACAGGTGGCAATACCTACACTAATTCAGTCTTTCCACATATTTTAAGAGGTGTAAATATTTTAGGTATTGATTCAGTCTTTACTGCTATGAAGTTACGTCAACGCGTATGGAGACGTTTAGCTAAAGATTTGAAACCTGAAAATTTACATTCTATTAAAAGTGTGGTGTCGTTTGATGAACTACCACAACAACTTGATAGCGTCATTAATCATCATAATAAAGGTCGTATCGTCATTGATTTCGGCGTCAGACAATAATATTTAACAATATACACACAATAAGCTCCCGATAAAGCAATCACACTTCTAGTGTTTGCCTTATTGGGAGCTTAATTATTATCATTATCGGTCATATAAATGATTATATTAATACGACATTATTTCATAAAGTTAGCGCTACATCATTTATTTCAAAGATATTGTCATCATTTATGATTTTGTATCCCAAGTACTAACAAATTACAATATTAATATTTAATATACATACCACCTGAGTATGGTTCAGTAGGTCTAAAACCAAACTTTTCATACAACTTATCAGCAGGATAATCAGCAATTAAACTCACATACGTACTCTCTACTGCCACATCTTTGATATAAGTCATAATATGTTCCATAATCGTATGTCCATAACCTTGTCCTTGATAATCTTTTCTTACGGCAATATCAACAATTTGAAATGCTGTACCGCCATCACCAATGATTCTTCCCATACCAATTAATGCAGCGTCATCGTATATTGTGACGGTATAACACGCATTCGGCAACCCTTTTTCAGCTGCTTGTGGCGTTTTAGGACTCATACCAGCATTCTTTCTCAATTCACAATAGTCATTTACACTTGGTATCTTATTCTTAATTATAATCATATAATCTCCATAATTTATCTGACATTCCTGTTAAAATAAATACTTACTAGTAATGGCTTTATTATCTTCTTTGAAAATATCATTGTGACTAGAAACATATCCCTCTTCTGGTGCATTGGGTTGAATGTATTGTTTCGCCAAATTTGCGGCATTACCAGCATCACTAAAGGCACTTGCAATTAAATGAGATTTCGCATCATGATGAACAATATCTCCACATGCAAATATACCATCAACACTTGTTGTTGTATTACCAAAGCCTTTAACACGATAATCATCATACATAGCTAATTGCGCTGTTGTTTCACTCAATAATGTGTTAGAGTGATCAAAACCATGACTTACAATTACTTCATCAAATGGTTGTACTTGTTCCTGACCAGTATCAACATGTGCTAACACTACTTCATTAATATGCGTTTGTTGATCATTTCCTATTAAATATTTAATCGTTGTCTTAGGTAGTAATGTCACATTCAAATCTGCAACTAACGTCTTCATAACTTCATGTGCTGTGATGTCTTCTTTGCGGTAAATAACCGTCACACTATTCGCTATTAATGCAATATCTCTTGCCCAATCTAGTGCAGTGTTACCGCCACCAGAAATTAATACATCTTTTCCTTTAAACTTACTATAGTTTTGTACAACATAATGTAAATTGGTTAATTGATAACGCTCTGCTCCTTTAATTTCTAAAGTCTTAGGATTAATGATGCCCCCTCCAATTGCAACAATAACCGCTTTAGATGCATAAATATGCCCTTTATCTGTTTCAACTTCAAAGTGTTGTTCTTGAATTTTTCTAATATCTATCACACGCTCACCTAAATTAACTTCTGGCTTAAAATACAAACCTTGGTTAATAGTATCCTTAACAATATCAAAACACGGCTTAGGTGCTACACCACCGATATCCCAAATAATTTTTTCTGGATACAATTGCATCTTGCCACCTAGTTCAGATTGTACATCTATAATTCTTACAGACATGTCTCTCAATCCAGCATAAAAACTCGCATATAGGCCAGCAGGTCCGCCACCTATAATTGTTACGTCTTTCATAAAGATCCCCCTCAATAGAAATATAACCGTACATTGATAATAATTATCATTTATTCACATTATACTACGCTCTATAAGTAAAGGAAAATAAAGCACACTGCATCATCTTGTTATTTGCAAACATAAAAAAAGAGACTAAATCTTAAATGCAACTACTATGTTTAGAGTCTATGACAGAAATAATTTTTATAAAAAATCATTTCAGGCCACTCCCATACATATAGATCATTTTGACTTAATCTCAAAGTTATTTATTTTAATTATTAACGCTATTTAATTAATCACGCGGTTCTTTAATAATCGCTTGTCTAAGTAAAAAGAATAACAATAACAATGCTGCTAGCATACCTGTATGTCCAATACCAGCAAACCCGGCTAACGCTTCAGGTGAATATGCTTTGCCTGTCACTTGGAATGAGCCTTTAATTAACATCAATCCAATAGTAGTAATGACACTGATATGATAAACATAAAAGAACCAGTTAAATAGATAATAACTTGTTAATTTGAATAATTTTTCTAGTGGTATGATAAGTAAAAACATGAACATACCTAAAATCAGTGTATGTGTATGTACTAGTGATAACTGTGTATCCCCTGTAAAATCATATGCCTTTGTTAATTCTCGATAATAGAAACCACTGACTAAACCAATTATCATATAGAAAAGAAACGAATATAATAGTCTACGCATCTTCAATCCTCCCTCACTACTACATTATAAATCATTATTTAAATTATAACAGTGACAATCTTACGAAGTAAAAGATGCTCTCATGCAATTATTTTTAAAACGCATAAAAATTAAACTGTAACAAAGGGGAGTGGGACAGAAATAAATTTTATATAAAATTTATTTCGTAGATGCCCATCTTGCACATTAATGTAAAATCCACACATGGATTTTTGATGACGGGTCCCTTGCCCAACTTGCATGGCATGAAAAAACTGGATAACCAGTTTTTCTATGTTGGGTCCCTGCATTGCATGTTAGAGTTTCTGCTATCTTGATAGCTAGAAAATCTTATGCAGTTTATTATGAATTAATAAACTGTAAACCTATTTCAGATAACCAGTTTTTTTGTGTTGGGTCCCTTCCACCCCGGCAGACTGACTAGGTTTTCAAAATGGTGATTTATCAACATTTTGAAAACCAGACAGTTACTGCCAAATGCTTAAATTTAAGTGTAAAATACATTTTGTCTCAAGCTCTTTCGTTACAGTTTGTTCGCTTTAACTATTTTATAGTGCTGTATAACCACCATCTACTGTTACAACTGATCCTGTGACAAATGATGATGCATCTGACGCTAAATACAATGCTGCACCTTGTAATTCTTCAGGTACACCAGGACGTTGCATTGGTGTCATATTCATCCAAGTATCGATCATTTCTCCACCCTGTGCAAAATAATCTTTAGTTAATTCAGTTTTCATGTAACCTGGGGCAATCGTATTAACACGAATATTATGTTTTGCCCATTCATTTGCTAGGCTTTTTGTTAGCATAATAACAGCAGCTTTAGATGTGTTATATGCTGCTTGTGGTTGTGGCGTATTAACTATAATACCTGACATAGATGATGTATTGACAATAACACCACTTTGTTGCTCGCGGAAGACTTTACCTACAGCATTAGTAACTAATACCATACTATTTAAGTTTACATCCATCGTCTTTTTCCAGCGTTCATAAGGCATATCTTCAAAATCAACATGTTCATTAATACCTGCATTATTAAATAAAATATCAATATGTCCAAATGTATCCATAGTTTCTTTAACCATGGCATTAACTTCATCTTCATTTGTTACATCTACCTTACATGCTATTGCTTTATTACCCGTAGCTTGTTCAAATTCTTGTGCCGTTTGTTGACCAACTTCTAAATTCATATCTGCGATAACTAAATTAGCACCCGCTTCTGCTAATGCAAGCCCCATTGCTTTACCTAAACCTGAAGCGCCCCCTGTGACAATTGCCACTTTATCATTCAATTTAAATTTATCTAAAATTGTCATATCCATCTCTCCTCTTTTTCATTTATGTTCATTTTAAAACAAAAAGATAAAATTTTATATAGAAAACGCTTACTTTTTCTCGTTTTTGCTTATTTTTTTCTTATTATTTCACTAATTTAATGGAAAATTAGCATATACGAACAATTTTAAACAATGAATATATTAAAAAAACTCTATCAAAGTGACCATGCACTTCGATAGAGTCAATAAAAACTATATTATTTTTTATGATGGTACTTCTGTACGTTTATTACTATGTTTTCTAACTATAGCAGAAATTAAACTTGATACTGCACCAAAAATCATAAATCCGATAAACATCCACATTGTACTATTTAACTCAATTGGATGATTTAAGTATACAATTTCTCGAACAGTTCCCGCATAGTGAGTGAACGGATTCCAGTCATAACCATATTTTTGATAACCTTCTGGAAGCATTGCTTTTGGTAAAGTCACTAATTGCATACTAAAGAACATAAGAATGAAGAAGATTGGTACTGATTTCAAGCCTAACCATACCATGACACCTAAGATTAAGCCAACAAATCCTAATAATGCTAATGCCACAAACGTAGCGATGCGATTTGGATGTTCAAAATCAAAACCTAATACACCTTTCATAAAGTAGATGAAAGCAAAGCTACCTGCAAATGCAGAAATAACTGCGAATAGCATTTGTCCTACTGAAGCAATAATTCTATGTTGAATTTTAATATTATTACTTGTTCTAAATGCAAAGAATAATAGTACTGATGTAACAATTGAACCCATCCAAACTGGCATAAACATTAAGAATGGCGCATTACCACCTGCTTGATGATCTTTAACTTTATTAACTTTAACATTGTCAATTTTAACTGGGTTAGTAATGCCATCAATATCAGCAGCGTTAACTTTAACATTTTGTTTTTTCAAAGTATCTAAACTTTGTTTAGTAATTTGATTATTAACGTTATCCCCCATGCCTGTTAATACAGAAGTCGCAATTTGTGAACCTTGCATACTTGAGCCTTCACTAACAATTGTTTTAAATTGACCTTGTTTAACGTCAACTTTTTGATTACCCATTTTCTTTTGCATTTGTTGAACGACTTGTGGAGGAATTTCTCCAGATTCTACTTTTTCTTTCATTTCTTCTTTTTTACTATCCATAACGACTTTTTGTGTTTTACTCATTGCATCTTTAGAAAAATCTTTATCGAAAATAGCAACACCATAAATTTTTTCATCTTTAAGATCTTTATCTAAATCTTTTTTATTATCAACTTTAACCCATTTGATTTTATCTGAGTCACTATCCATTAATTTATCTTCTATTTTTTTACCAATATTGATATCTTTATCTTGAATAGTCGTACCTTTATCATTATTCATAATACCAATAGGTAAATCTTTAGGTTTTGGATTATATGCTGGATAAAACGCGATAGAAAAGATAACCAAAATAAGCATAATAGCTATTGGCGCTATCCATAGTAATTTATTTTTAAATATATTCATCTATTTGTACCTCCTTATTAGACAATGTGTTGAATATTTTGCACGTTGTTTATTATAATATGTAAATAAGAATATACAATACACAATTTTGGCTCAGCCGTTTGTTATTGAACATTTTGTGACAAATTGTTCATTTATGAGGAGGTTTTTATTTTTGAAAGAAGATAGACGTGTACGAAAAACAAAATCTTCAATAAAAAAAGCATTTACTAAATTACTACAGGAAAAAGATCTAGATAAAATAACCATCAGTGATATTACAACGCGTGCTGATGTCAATCGAGGTACTTTTTATTTACACTATGAAGATAAATATATGTTACTAGCAGATATGGAAGATGAGTACATTGCAGAATTATCAAGTTATACTAAATTTAACGAATTACAAGGTGCTAGTGTTGAAGACATTGCTAACGAATTTGTGAATAATGTCTTGAAAAATATTTTCCAACATATTCATAATAATTTAGAATTTTACCATACAATTTTACAACTTGAGCGTACGAGTCAACTAGAATTAAAAATTAACGAACATATCAGAAAAAATATGCAAAAATATATAAGTATCGATCACACTGTTGGTGGTGTTCCCGAAATGTATTTCTATAGTTATGTCTCGGGAGCTACGATTTCAATCATCAAATATTGGGTACTAGACGACCAACCAATTTCTGTAGATGAGTTAGCTAAACATATCCATAATATTGTTTTCAATGGACCTTTACGTATTATGGCTAAAAATCGTTTACATAAATCACATGTTGAATTACAATCAAAAGAATAATTTGCATTAATTGTTAACCTTTAAGAAAGGACTTATAAATTATGATTACTTCATTCAGACATTCAGAAGATGTAGATAAACATATTATTGAAACGCCCCTTGATCATACTGCATCATGGATTAATGTTGTAGAACCAGAACGTGAAGAAATTGAAATGCTTATAGAGCAATATAATATCCCTGAAGATTTCATTCGAGATCCACTTGATTCAGAAGAAAGTGCACGTATTGAATACGATGAAGATTCTGGTTATTCATTAATTATTATTGACTTGCCTATGATCAACTCAACCAATCGTAGTGTCTTATCATTTGTAACCATGCCACTTGGGATTATTATTGGTAATGGTATTATTATGACAGTTTGTGATGCTGAGAATGAATTTTTAGAGAATTTTTCACGTCGAGATATTAATTTGAAATATCACAGTCGTTTTGCTTTAGAAATCTTAATCACTATTTCCAATCATTATAATCGTAATTTACGCTTACTAAATAAGAGTAGAATTCGCATCGAAAAAGAATTAAAAAACAACATAACCAACAAACAATTATTTAAATTAATGGAAGTTGAAAAAAGTTTAGTTTATTTCTTAGCTGCATTAAAAGGTAATGACACGATTATTAAAAAGTTATTTAGATTACCTGCTATTAAACGCTTTGAAGAAGATGAAGAATTACTAGAAGATTTAATCATTGAAAATAACCAAGCTATTGAAACTACCGAGTTACATCAACGTATCTTAGAAAGTATTACAACATCATATGCATCACTACTATCTAATGATATGAATACGATTATGAAAACATTAACGTTATTCACGGTACTGCTTACTTTACCAACTTTAGTCTTTAGTTTCTTTGGTATGAACGTCCCTTTACCAATAGACGATCATAGTTATGTATCTTGGTTAATTGTTGTAGGTATTTCGTTAATTCTTGTAGTAATTGTTAGTATTTTCTTGTGGCGTAAACAAAAGTTATAACGATAATTGGTTTTATCCCAAAGTGGACTGATACCTAATCATTTTAAATTGTTTTCTTTTTATTTATCAGTCCTAAAATATAGAGAACCCTATAGCTAAATTAAAAAGGTATTACAGTTGAAGTTGTTCACTTTGTTCTGTAATACCTTTTTCTATATTATTCTGTTATTTCTTTATTTGCTTTTCTCTTAGATAATACAAACGTCACAACGATTGCAATAGTGAAAGAAATAATCATTCCAATGAAGTAATGTAACCAACCTGAATGCACTGGATTGATTGAGATAAATCCTGGTATACCAGCTGTTCCTAAGGCAATTGCTTTTACTTTAAAGAAAGCAATATAAGCTGAACCGATACCTGAGCCAATAATCGCTCCGATGAATGGATATCTTAATTTCAAGTTAACACCAAACATTGCTGGCTCTGTAATACCTAATACTGCAGAAATACCTGCTGCAGATGCTACACCTTTAAGCTTTTTATTTTGCTTAATAATAAAGAATGCTGCAATAGCTGCGCCACCTTGTGCCATGTTAGACATTGTTGCAATTGGGAAGATAAATGAGCCACCAGTTTTAGCAGCATCAGCAATCAGCGTGGTTTCAACTGCAATAAAACTATGATGCATACCTGTAATTACTATTGGTGCATATAATAAACCAAAAATTAAACCTCCGATGGCTCCACCAAATTCATACAACCAAGTTAATCCATCAGATAACCAATATCCTAATTGTCTTGTGATTGGTCCAACAAATAAAAATGTTAAGAATGCTGTAATAAAGATTGACAATAATGGTGTTAGCAAATTATCTAATACTGCTGGAATAACTTTACGTATACTTTTCTCAATAACAGCTAAAATATAAGCAGCTACTAACATCGGTAATACTTGACCTTGATAGCCTACTTGATTAATGTGTAATCCTAATACATCCCAATAAGGGATTGATTTGCCCGCTTCCACAGCTTTCGGAAAATCGTAAGCACTCATTAATCCAGGGTGTACCAAAATCATACCTAACGCAGCACCTAGGAATGGATTACCACCAAAGCGTTTAGCAGCACTAAAACCAATCAATATAGGTAATAATGTAAATGGTGCATTCGCAAAAACATTGATCATGTCAGCTAAACCTGCAAACTGACTATAAACATCTATCAGTGATTTACCTGCAAAGAATAAATCTTTAGCTGTTAAAATGTTGTTTAGACCCATTAATAAACCGCCAGCAACGATAGCTGGAATGATAGGTACAAAGATATCTGACAGCATTTTAACAAAACGTTGCAATGGATTCATATTCTTAGCTGACTGCGCTTTAACATCAGAAGTCGTCGAAGCTTCTTTACCAGTTAATTTTTCTAACTCTGCAAACACTTTATTAACAGTACCTGCACCAATAATAATTTGGTATTGGCCACCTGTTGAAAATGTCCCTTTTACTACATCTAAATTGCTTAGTGCTTGTTCATCAACTTTACTTTCATCATTTAACACTAAACGTAAACGTGTTGAACAATGTGCCATCGCATCTAAATTTTCTTCTCCACCAATGGCCTTTAGTATCTCTTCAGCGGATTTATTATAGTCCATGTTTTGCCTCCTATTAGAACCGGTTCCATCTTTTTTCATTATAATTGTAACCGGTTCCATTAATATTTGCAATACTCTATTTGTAATTTTTCACAAACACTTATATCATGGTTTTAATAAATTCATAAATATGTCATTTATTAGGAGTGATTATAATGAAAGAGCGTGGTCTTGTTGAAAAACTATGGCGAGAGGAAAAATATCATGTGTTATTACATAGCCAACAATATTACAATGACATACGTCAACGTTTAAAAACAAATATATCATTAACTGAACTAGAACAGTTGATTCATCAAGCACTTCTGCTATCTCCTTCGACTGGCAGTGTTATTAATGCTTACGATCACATGTGGGGGTATTTCAAGACGCTTGCAACTGAGGAAGAAAAAAGAAAGGCACAGGATTTAAAACAACGTCATGTAGCAGATGCTATTCCTTATTCAACTTTATTACATTATTTAGCAATATTAGCAGATAAATATCATGTTAGTTATTTACAACAAAGTAAAGTTTTAAAAAAATAAAAAAGATAGATAATAATACTTTAGTTATGTTCGAAAGCCATTACTGGGGCGCAGTAATTTTCATTTCTTGTCTAAAGTTATCATTATCTATCCCTGTTTAAATTTAAATGTACAATGTTGCTATGCGATATCATACACTTTAATGAACGACTACTTAATAATCATCTACCTAGTCATTTTACACTGGTCTATATATAAAATTCGGGGGGAGTAATTTTTAAAAATATATAAATGTTATTGCATAATCTATTGTTAATAAATGATGTATTGTTGTAGAAATTGATAGTTATAATTGATAGTTGATGATCAAGGTTATAGTGTCATTATTCAATGTTATCTAACGTTTTGTATGTTGTTATTCTTTATAAAACAAATGGTATGTTGTTGATTCTAAGTTGTTAAATGTCTAATGAACCGAAACGATAGTCTAATGATATATCTAGCTGCATTATCTTTGGTGAAAATATCAATATTTTAATTAATCGAAAAGTTTGTGGTGTTATCTTGGTGACTTATCTACGTTGTTTAACCAGTTGACTTTTTTCAATAATCGAATATAGTCTATCGTTTACTTTGTTTAATGTTGCTTATTCTGACAAAACGTTAAATGTCCAATAAATACTGTCGTTTCCTAGTTGATGAAGTTGTACTTTTTTTCCAAAGAGTAGCGAAATACAATAGTTCAAGGAATTTTAAGATTTCATAACTGACGTAAATATTAAACAGACATCTTATTGCTTGTGACGAAGTGTATGTCATGCTCACTTTTATCTTTTAGGAAGTCGGCACGAAATAATTTTTTTAAATTCATTTTGCCAATGCCTATCCAGACAAGACTGACTAAGATTGATGCTGTCAATCGCATAATATTTTTGTTTCACGCTTACTTTTTAATGATTAACGTTAAGTACATTTAAATGTATGAATTCAAACGTGCCATTTTAAAATTGTTTACTTTTAACATAGTTGAATAAAACAAAAGTGTTGTCATTAATTCTAAATGGCTGCGTATTTTTTTGTAATATGCATTAGCTTGAATTCTATATTTATTATGACCTAAAAAATTTTATATGACTCTATCAAAAATTTTCAAATTTTGCTTACTACCTTTCTAAACCTCTATTCATGTTGTACACAATTAATAAAAGCAAGCGTTTTCATACTAAATGCCTTTAATTTCTTTTATTTTTTACTATTACTATTTCCTATGTGTTCACTTATAATTAAATATACTCTCAAATAATTATTTAAAAAAATTAATTTGAACAATGACTAAACTATTAAATTTATAATCAGGAGACAAATAAATGACATGCCAACTTTACATACATCGTACGTTATCCACTGTGCCACGTAGAAATATCAATCATATTATTATTCTTTTTTCTTTAACTAATCAATGCCGCATCACGATTAATGGTGCCACAAAGGAAGTTAATAATCATATCGTTCTGATTAATCATAGCGATATTTATCATATCGATGAAGGTGACAATATTGTTGAACTTTCGATCCCAGTTTACTATTTTTTCCGACAAAACAATAACTTTTTTAATGGCTACTTAGATCGTTATTTACTACAATCCACTAACTATATCAAATCTGTATTTGCCGATATTATTCATAACGATCAAGCGCATTCAAAGATAGAAAGTAAAATTTGCCAATTAATTGTCGATACCTTATTAAATGAGACTTTTGTCAAAATTGAACAAGAATATCTACCAAATATCGCTCTAACTAATCCTGTATTTATTGAATGCTTAAATTATATTCATGATCATATACAAAGCCATCTATCTTTGCGTGATATAGCAATGAACTGCAATATTTCGGAGTCATATTGTTCAAACCTTTTTGTAAGATATTTAAATATGAATTTCAAAGACTATTTCACTAGTATCAAGATAGCAAAAGCTATCAACCTATTACTTTCAACCGACCATTCTATCAATACAGTTGCTGAATTAGCAGGTTTCAATAGTCATACCAATTTTGCCAATCAATTTAAAAATTACTTGAACTTCAGTCCAAAACAATTTCGTACTTTATTATCTAAATTGACTCATACACCACATATTCAATATTCAAGTGACAACGTTGCACAATTTGCTAATTTAATCGCAACGATAGATTTAACTGCTCAAGTTGCAACAAATAATACGACAATTAATATTGATGATTTTAATCCTAAAGATCGCAGTCAACGTGCTAATGTGTTTGTGCGTTTTAATACTTTTAACGAGTTATTCCAATTTATCTTTAATGAATATTACGACATCAACTTTGAGTATTTACCTAAACCTGTAATATTAATAGATGATATTAGTGATATAGAAATGAGCCAGACCAACTACAATTTGCTCAATCGTTGCTTTGAAAAACTTTTTGAGAAAAATATAGGTCTAGCTATTTGTATTAAATCTACGACTCAGTTTGAAACACTGAGACAATTGATCTTAACTTTCTTACAAGTTAATCAAGATTATAATAAAAATAAAAAGTCTGTTAAATTTATTCTTGTCTTCTGTTCTAAACACATGACCGCTGATGAAATCCATTTATGCCATTTGAAAATTAAAAATAAAAATAAAAATATCAAATATAGTATTACTGTTGATGGCTTGTTAGAAAAATATCACACTATTAGCCAAACATATGACGTAATGAAACGTCTTAACTTTAATTATTATTTTATAGATATTGAAAGTGCTGAAACGACACACCAATTAATCTCAAAAAGTCATCATTTTCATCAAACTGATACACATTTTGAACATTACAAAACATTTATACTTGAATCAGGTATCCCTTCTACAAAGTTTGTCTATAATGACTTAACAAAAAGCGGGTTCAAATACACTAACGGCGGGAAGAATCCCTTACAATTATCAGATTTAGTATGTCATTTAATTGCTTTACTACGTTATGGCGGGGGCATTAGTTATCAATTATTAGATGATCACACTCATCATTTGTCTCTTTATAACAAATACGGTAGCCCTCTACCTTTAGTTCATTTGTATAAAATGATGGCGCCGTTCGTTAATGAAGATATAGAAATTACCAATAATTATTTATTAAGCCGTAAAGATAATAACTACCATTTCTTACTTTTCAATAAAATTCATGATCGTTATCTATCAGATGTCCAACAAACCTTTTCATTTTATAATCAATTACCTAGTGATTCTTTAATGATTAGTCACACACTGAATCATGAGCATGGTTCTATAGAACATCTGTTACCTGCAAGTAAACACCTAGTATATATCGAAAAAGATATTTTAGATGCATTAGATAAGTCAAATTATCCTAAGACAGAATTAGCCGTTCAAGAGGAAGACAATAAAACATTTGTCGTTAAATTAAACCAAGAAGAAGTTAAATATATTTGTTTTAAATCGTGCTAATTAAAATTAAGTTTACGTAGAAGTAATTACGGTTATATTGAATGTAAGGAGATGGTTATATATGGATAAAGCTCAAGTAACAACAGCAATCACAAATGTATTAGATACATCTAAAGTGGGTGTATTAGCAACAGCATATAATAATAAACCAAATAGTAGATATATGGTCTTCTATAATGATGGTTTAACACTTTATACAAAGACTAATATTAACTCTACTAAAGTAAAAGAAATTAAAGAAAATCCTGCCGCATACGTTATGTTAGGTTATAACGACACGACAAATCATAGTTTTGTTGAAATGGAAGCAACGATTGAAGTTGTAACTGATCAAAAAGTTATTAATTGGTTATGGGAAACTCAAGATAAATCATTCTTTGATTCAGAAAACGATCCAGAATTATGCGTCTTAAAAGTTGTACCTAAACAAGTTAAATTAATGAACGACAAAGACTTAGATACGCCAGCTACGATTGAGTTATAATAAATAAAATTTAAGACATACTAAGTTCACATATGTGGTGAGTTTAGTATGTCTTTTTTAGTGATGTATGAATTTGTAATCTAATTTAAATATTGCACTAAATAAAATAATTAAAGGACATAGTATGACCTCTCTATTTATTAAAATAAAAATACAACATAAATTATTGGAGGCGTATTTAATGAAAAAATTAAGTATTTTAGGCGCAACAACTTTAGCAGGAACTATATTATTTACAGGTATTGGTCACCAAGCACAAGCTGCAGAACAACTTAATATGAACAATGCAAAAGATATTGCTATTAAAGCATCTTCAAATGATCAAGCTAAAAAAGCCAGTTTTTCACCTGAGGGAAACAGTGATATTGCAAATCCTGCTTATACAACAACAAAAAGTGGCAACGATTATATTTTTTCTTCACCTGAAGGTGCGTACACATACAGATTAACAAATGATGGTAAGTTGTATATTACAACCAAGTATGACGGCAAAGAGCACTTTATTTCACAGGAAAATGTAGAAGAAAGTTCTCAGCAAGCTACTCAAAAGCAAGCACCAAACAATAACCAAGTTACAAATGAAACTCCACAACATATTAATCAAAGTCAACAACAAGTACAATCACAAGCAACAGTCTTACCAACAACTGGTAAAGACGAAGTTAATAGTAGTTTAGTAACATCAATCGCTACCGTATTATTAGCTGTTGGTTCATTACTTACTTTCAAACGCTTTTCTAATAATAAATAGCATAATTTAATTTGGCATATAAACTCCAAAATAGCACAAAGATGATTTTAAAATAAAATTATCTTTGTGCTATTTTATATGTTTTATATTCAATGGTATTCTCAGATTTACATGTGCTCGTTTCATCACTCCCCAACTCGTATTGCTGGACGAATTTCTCGACGAAATTCACTTTGTTGGGGCCTCGGCATAAGAGCTCCTAACAACCGTAGATTGTAAGATTCAATAGTTTACATGCGTCTTTTCATTCCTCATGCATAAGAGCTCCTAACAATCGTAGATTGTAAGGAGCTCTAATAATGTCAGATATTGTTTTTTAAATTGATTCTAAGTATTCTTGGCCTTTTTTCTTATCATATACATTTTCCCATCTTGCAATAACTACTGTTGATAATGCGTTACCGATAACGTTAACACATGTACGTACCATATCTAAGATACGGTCGACACCTATAATTAAAGCAAGTCCTTGAGCTGGCAAGCCCATTGCACCTAATGTTGTTAATAATACTACAATGGATGTACCTGGTACTGCTGCCATACCTTTTGATGTAATCATTAACGTTAACATCAAGACAATTTGTTCTGATAATGTTAAATGCATACCATACATTTGTGCAACGAATAATGCTGCAATTGATTGGTATAAAGCTGATCCATCAAGGTTAAATGTATAACCAATTGGAATTACAAATGATGTAATATCTTTTGGAGATCCAAAGTGTTCCATTTTTTTCATCATAATTGGTAGTACAGCTTCTGAACTTGATGTAGAGAAAGCCAATAAGATTTCACTTTTAAGAATCCTAATAATATTCATAATATTAATACCGCACAACCATGCGACAAAACCTAATACTACAAATACGAAAAAGAACATTGCAAAAACGACTACTAATACTAATTTTAATAATGGAAGTAATGCTGATGCACCAAATGTAATAATTGTTGTACAAATGAATGCAAATACACCTAATGGTGCTAATTTTAAAATCTTGTTAATCATCCAGAACACAGCTTCTAAAGTTCCACTTAGGAATTCTTTAACTGGTTCTCCTTTTTTACCTACTGCAGCTAATCCTAATCCAAAGAAGACTGCGAAGAAGATAATTGGTAATAATTCACCTTTATTTAAAGCTTCAAAAAAGTTTGTTGGTATAATATTTACAATAGTATCAATGAAATGATTACCATATGTAGTTTGCTCTGCTGCATGTGCAGAACTTTGATATTTAGAAATATCACCTTTAGGTAACTTAGATGGATCTAATCCTGAACCTGGATGAAACAGGTTTCCGAAAATAATCCCTAAACCTATTGCGATTGTTGTTATAACTTCAAAGTAAAGAATTGTTTTCCATCCATAGCGTCCTACCGTTTTCGATTCCCCAACATTCGAAATAGAAAGCGCTAATGAGCAAAATACAACCGGAATAACGATCATTTTAATTAAGTTTAAAAATACATCACCAAACGGTTTAATATAATTAGCTACGTTTTCTTGTCCATATAATAAAAGTCCTACGACAACACCTAGCACTAATGCAATAACTACTTGCATAGGTAGGCTAATTTTTCTCTTGAATAGAGCCATAGTACAAACTCCCCTTCATCTGACATCACTCAATTATATCAGATAATTTTAAATTATCTATAAAAAATTTAAAAGTCTTTATCTTTATAGATGTAATATTCAGCAAATTTCTAGAAAATACGTGAATAGTACAAACAATAACCCGAATATCCAAATTATCGTTCGTACTATGTTAATAAACCATTACTTACTAGGTTTATATGTTTGACTAAAGTATTTATGTTTAGCATGTTTCAGACTTTTCTTAGTTTCTGAATCAAAGCCTTCTACAAAAATACCTTTATACGTACTAATAGGTTGTACAATATATGTCACACCTGGATCATCTTTAAAAGTGATTTCCTTATAATAAATACCTTTTTTAGCACTATATAAAGTATCTTGTGTTTTAACTTTATCTTTCAAGTTCTTTTCTTCTAAATAACTATCTATCATAGCGATATTTTTATGACCTTGATATGTTTTTAAACAAAAGAAAAATGCAACTGCAACTATTAAAGAAATGACTAAAATAATCACAACTCTTGTTATTATTTGTTTTCTACTCATTTTGAGACTCCTTTTAACTTATCCATTCAGTATGAACCAATCATTTTATTTTATAAAGAGAATTTACTGGATTGTAACATTTTTTTATTTCTATATTATGGTAGAAACTTAACAGTTCCGAATAAATAATATTAAATCCATGAATAACTTTTATTTTACTACCAAACGGATTTTTACACCACTTTCAATTATTTTTGTTGCTACGACTGGGTTTATTTATGTTTTCCAAAACATTAATTCCTTTAACACTGATTATTTTACTATGTTTTCATTCGAAAGTATTATTTAATATTAAAATTTAATTAAAGACAATTCGATAATCGCGATAAAATCAGTACTTGACAACCATTAGACTTCATAATATTGTTTATTCTAACAAGGAGTGATTGAATGTATGTAGAAAACAGTTATCTTAGTAAGCAAATATGTTTTTTATTTTATGTTTCTTCTAAAGAAATTATCAAAAAATATACAACATATTTGAAAGAATATGATCTAACTTACACTGGTTATATTGTTTTAATGGCGATTGAAAATGATGAGAAACTTAACATCAAAAAATTAGGTGAACGTGTGTTCTTAGATTCGGGAACATTGACACCACTACTTAAAAAGTTAGAAAAGAAAGACTATGTTATTCGTACACGTGAAGAAAAAGATGAAAGAAATCTTCAAATTTCACTAACTAAACAAGGTCAAGAAATTAAAAAACCTTTAGCAGATATTTCATTAAAAGTATATGATGAATTTAATATTACAAGTGATGAGGCTACTGAACTTGTTCATAGTTTGCGAAATTTTGTATCTAAAAATTTCGACACCCCATCTAAATAATATATGAGATAACCTTGGTAAAAGTAACAAATTGAAGATGTGCTTTATTTCTTTTATTTTATTACTTGTTATAATGACGAAACCTTTTACCAGGTTCTCTTTTTTTTTTGCAATTTTGTCATAGTAGATTATGTATAACAAGCACGGCAAAATTGTTTTTTAATCATCTTATTATGTCAAGCACCATTTTTTATTTTAAAGGTGTTTTAAGCCTTGAATTCAATTTAAGATTAAGTTGTCTAGACAAATAAATTAAAGCCCTTATATAGTGGTCTATGGACTATATAAGAGCTTTATTAAGTTATTATTAACTAATT
>NZ_PPQR01000030.1 GCF_002902085.1 Staphylococcus simiae | reverse complement strand
TTATTTACATTTTGAAAATTCTTTGTTACACTTACTTTAATATCAAAATAATAATCTATAAATACGAGGTGTATTAACATGTTAAACAAAGAACTATTAGAAGCTTTAAACGAACAAATGAACCACGAATATTTTGCTGCACATGCTTATATGGCAATGGCTGCGTATTGTGATAAAGAATCTTATGAAGGTTTCGCTAATTTTTATATTCAACAAGCAAAAGAAGAACGATTCCATGGTCACAAAATCTATGATTATATCAATGATCGTGGTGAACACGCTGAATTCAGAGCAATTCCAGCACCAAAAGTTGATTTCTCAAGTATTTTACAAACATTTAAAGATGGTTTAGCACAAGAACAAGATGTTACTAAACGTTTCTATAATTTATCTGAAATTGCTCATAAAGATAAAGATTATGCTACAATTTCATTCTTAAACTGGTTCTTAGATGAGCAAGTAGAAGAAGAATCAATGTTCGAAACACATATCGATTACTTAAGTCGTATTGGTGACGATAGTAATGCACTTTACTTATATGAAAAAGAATTAGGTGCTAGAACTTTCGACGAGGAATAAATTATAATTTCATAGAGATATAATTTCTTTATTTTTTTAGGGATGGTTCATTTTTGATGATTAAATCAAAAGTACCATCCCTTTTTATTGCTTACATATAAGTCTATTTAGTGTCTTTTCCATTAAATTTTCTCTAAACTATCTTTATATCAATCTTTAAGATTAATATTTTAGTGTTCTCAAACACATTGGTCGATATTATATAATATAATTTGTATCTTGATATGATTTATCAGTGCTAAAGAACAGATCATTTAAATTAGTGAAAGGAGTTGCTGTCATGACAAATAATTCGTTTGTGGCACTTGATTTTGAAACGGCAAATGGTAAACGAACAAGTATATGTTCTGTTGGTATGGTTAAAGTTATCGATAATCAAATTACAGAATCATTCCATACTTTAGTTAATCCTCAAGACTATTTTTCACAACAAAATATTAATGTACATGGAATTGAACCACAAGATGTTGAACAATCCCCAACATTTGATTATGTTTATCCGTATATGATGCAATTTATTGATCATTTACCAGTTGTTGCCCATAATGCAGCTTTTGATATGAATGTATTGCATCAAAGCATTAAAAAAATAGGCCTCCCAACACCGACCCTCAATTATTTTTGCAGTTATCAACTCGCCAAACGAACTGTAGATTCTCATCGTTACGGGTTAAAATATATGATGGATTTTTATCATTTAGATTTTCATGGTCATCACGATGCCTTAAATGATGCTAAAGCTTGTGCAATGATTACATTTAGATTATTAAAACATTATAATGATCTTAACCACGTAATGACGATCTATGGCAAAAATTTACAAGATAAAGGTTAGCAAATACTTCTGATATTTTGAAGCTTGCTAACCTTTTTAAATAAAATCATAGATGGTCATATTTTTATAAGACGATGGCTCTAAATTACCTACAGTTACACCAATTAATCTTATGGGAATATCTGGATCCTTCAATTCATTATAAAGTGCATATGCAATATTATAGATATCATTTTCTGTGTTAACCGAATCCCTTAAACTTGTTTGTTTGGAATAGGTTTCAAACTGATATGTCTTAATTTTCACTGTAACTGTCTTCGCTGATTTCTGAAGCTCATTTAATCGTTCAGCCGTCTTCCCTGATAATTCCCAAACTTTACGTAATATTTGTTCATCATCATTCACATCGGTTGCAAATGTTCGTTCAGTACCTATTGATTTACGTATTCTAGAAGACTTTACTTCACTATGATCAATACCTCGTGCTTTATTATATAGCCCTCTACCTCTTTTACCAAATAACCTTATTAATTCAAATTCACTTTTTTGATATAAATCTTGCCCAGTGTATATATCATTATCATGCATCACTTTTTTAGAAGCTTTACCTACACCAGGAAAATCGCCAATATCCAAACTCATTATGATGTCATGCACATTATTGTAATCTATAACTGTCATGCCATTAGGTTTGTTCATACCACTAGCTAATTTTGCTAAAAATTTATTATATGATACACCTGCAGATGCTGTTAATGCTGTTTGTTCTAAAATGTCTCGTCTAATATATTGCGCAATTTGAGAAGCTGGTAAGTCCGGTCTTACTAGATCAGTAATATCTAAATACGCTTCATCTAAAGACATAGGTTCAACTTTATCAGTATAACTGCGAAAAATTGCCATAATTTGTTGTGATATTTTTCTGTATTCACCAAAGCGATGTGTAACATAGTAACCATTGGGACATAATTTATGTGCTTGTGACATTGGCATAGCTGAATGAACACCATATTTACGTGCTTCATAAGAAGCTGTAGACACTACACCTCTATTACTTGCTTTACCACCAACAATAACAGGTTTACCTTTAAGTTTTGGATTATCTCTCATCTCCACTTGAGCAAAGAAGTAATCCATATCTATATGAATAATTCTTCTTTCAGCCATGCCCTCACCTCACTTTCATTTTTAGGTTCTCTATTTTTTTAGGACTGATAAATAAAAAATGAATAATTTTAAAACGAAAATTAATTTGAAGCCGAGACTCCTGAGGTAGGGACCCAACACAGAGAAACTGTGAAACAGTTTCTACAAGAAATGCAGGTTGGGCAGCAGTGCTAGTCGAAGACCCGGGCCCCAACAAAAAGAAACTATTCATTTAGTTTCAACAGACAATGCAAGTTGGGGAGGCTGAGACAGCACCCTAGGAAGGGACCCAACATAGAAAAATTCTATAAATAGAATTTTTACTGTAACGTGCAAGTTGGGCATTGGGGCCCCAGCAAAGAAAAATTCTGTTAACAGAATTTATACTTTAATGTGCAAGCTGGGGTGCGAGGCTTGAAAATTTAATTATGTATCAGTCCGATTTGTTAGAGAACCCATTTTTATCAGTTAACAAAAAAAGACCTCACTACAATTATACGCTCTGCATCGTTATTTTACATAAGTGATGCATTAAGTATCATTTGTACTGAGTCTTAATTAATATTATTGAATTGGTTTTTGATTATATAAGTATAAACTCTCTGTGTCTTGTTGCACATATTTAAAATTACTCGTCATCGCAAATGTCACTAATAAAAGATCTATTAAGCAATATGCCGTATGCATACTAAAAATAAATATAATAGATGAATAGCCAAATTGTTTAATTAAAATAAGTAAGGCACTATTAATTATAATAAATGGCGCAAGCATAATAATGGAAAACTGCCATTTGTTATAACATGCATTTGAAGTATGAAAGAGTATGTTACCTTTTTTAATTTGCAACATGGGTTGGCAGTCTTTTTTAAAGATAATAAATAATATGCGATGAATCAATTCATGTACAACGAGTACAATTACAAATCCTAAGAAACCATATATTAAATTAACAATAATATTTTGGTCTATAATTGCAGTGACATCTAGTGCCCATTTATAAGTAAATAATATGACAAATAATGCTATGATCATTTGCACAACAATAAATCTTCTAATGTTGAAATTATTGTCAGATAAATCGATTTTATGCATTGCCAACCCTCCCAATTAACTACGTCTTAGTCGTTATTAATCATAGTATACAATGTAAAATTTGATTAAAAAAGTACATTTCAAGAAAGTAAATTGGCTGTAATAAAATCTTAATAATCGACATTATTCTTTCATAAATAACTTCACACAATGCGCCTTCTAAGTTATTTTAAGTCGAATTGAGCGACTGTTTCTACATGCGTTGTATGCGGAAACATATCTACTGGTGTAATTTCAGTAAGTTGATATTTGTCAGCTAACATCAAAGCATCACGTTGTTGTGTCGATGGATTACACGAAATATAGACAATACGTTTTGGAGCTAATTCTAGCAATGTATTGATAAACGTTTCGTCACAGCCTTTTCTTGGTGGATCAACCATAACTACATCTGGTTTAATCCCTTGTGTTTTCCATTGTAGAATAACTTCTTCTGCTTTCCCACAGACAAAAGTAGTATTTTCACATTGGTTTAAAGTCGCATTGTACTGTGCATCTTTAATTGCAGAAGGTACAACTTCAACACCATACACATGTTTGGCGTAAGGTGCCATGTACAAGCCAATGGTTCCAATGCCACAATAAGTATCAAGGACAGTCTCGTTACCAGTTAACTGAGCATAAGAGATTGCTTGATTATAGAGCTTTTCAGTTTGCTCTGAGTTAATTTGATAAAATGATTGGTCACTTATTTCAAATGTACTATCAGATAATTGATCTTCAATGGTATCTTGGCCGTATAATGTTATGGAATGATTCCCCATAATCACATTAGAGTGACTATCATTAATATTTTGTTTAATACTTGTTATATTAGGAAAGGCTTCTAAAAGTGCATTGATAATGACTTCAGCATTTTTAAATTTCTTACCGTTTGTCACAAAAATAACCATCATATCATCTGTATGGTAGCCTGTTCTAACAACAAGATGTCGCAATGAGCCTTTTTTCGTATATTCATTATAAATGCTTATATTTAAATCATTTAGCATAGCTTTAACTAAGTTCATGACTTGCTGATGTCGGTAATCTTGAATTAAACAACTATCCATATCAATAATGTCATGACTACGTTGACGATAAAAGCCCATGATAGCTTCATTATCCTTATTTTTCCCTACTGGAATTTGTGATTTATTTCTATAACGCCATGGATCATCCATACCAACAGTGTCATTAATGATAACATCAGAGAAATGTGCTTTTCTCTGGAATAAATTAATAACTTGTTCTTTCTTCATTGCCAATTGTGCTGGATAAGATAAATGTTGTAATTGACAACCACCACATTTTTGATAATAAATGCATGGTGGTTCAACGCGTTCTTGACTCTTAGTATTAATATTTAATAATTTGCCTATTGCAAAATTCTTTTTTACTTTGATTACTTTATATTCTATTTCTTCAGCAATTAATGCTTGTGGAATGAATATAGGATATCTATCTACTTTAACAACACCATGACCTTCGTGAGTTAAATCTACAACAGTTCCCGTTTTTATATCATTTTTATTAATTGTTTCCACAATACTACCCCCATAAATAAAAGGCTAGGAAGTTAATTAAAGCTTTTCCTAACCTTATTTGGATTCTCTCTCAAATTGGACTGATACATAATTATTCATTTTTTATTTATCAATCCTAAAAATTAGAGAACCCTTATTCGATGCTATATTTACTCTATGTCTACATGTTCATTATTTAATAATTCATCGTTAACAATATCTTTAGGTGCAAACACTTCAATATGTCTTTCTAAATTTAAAAAGTTCGCTGGTAATTTACCAGCATATTCACCATCAACATTTAATTGTAAATCAGTGAAAGATGAAATATTAACTGATTTAGCTTTTTCATAGATTACCTTAGGATGTTTAGTATGTTCACCACGTGATGCTAATGTCATAATATGTCCAAGTTCAGCTAGATTAGCCTTTTCGATGATAATTAAAGTAAAATAGCCATCATCTAGTTTAGCATCTGGAACTAACTTTTCGAAACCTGCCATAGAATTCGTAAGTCCTAAAAAGAATAACAATGCTTCTCCTTGGAATACATTACCGTCATATTCAATTCTTAAGTCTACAGCTTTCATCTGCGGTAACATTTCAAAGCCTTTAATATAATATGCAAATGGTCCAACAATAGATTTTAATTTACTAGGTGTCTCGTAAGAAACTTGAGTTAGTTGTCCACCAGCGGCCAAATTAATAAAGTAACGATTGTTCATTTTGCCTATATCAACTTTGGTTGAATGACCTTCTATAATAACGTCTAATGCACCCATAATGTCATTGGGAATATGTAAAGCACGACCAAAGTCATTGACCGTACCCATAGGAATGACACCTAGTTTAGGTCTATTAGGTCGTTCGGCTATACCGTTGACAACTTCGTTTAACGTACCATCGCCACCAGCTGCAATTAAAATATCATATTTATCATTTAATGCACGTTCAGCTTCAATCGTTGCATCACCAATTTTTTCAGTGGCATATGCACTTGTTTCATATCCCGCTTTTTCTAATTTAATTAATGCATCAGGTAATACTCTTTTAAATAGTTCTTTACCAGATGTCGGGTTATAAATGATTCTTGCACGTTTTCTCATATCTTATCCCTCGACTCATCTACCTCAAATTTTAGTTTAAGTCATAACGTAGGTATGTCATTAGTTAATCAATTCACTAATACAATCTAATTGAATTTGTCACGTTATGATTTCTATACAATTAATTACATTCAATTTATATTAATAGATTAATACAACATTTCTGTACTATTTTGTCACTATTACTTTGTTATGCTAGTCACTCGATTGAATCGACATTAACATAACGTGCGTTTAATCTTATACCTTATTATTATACAGTTAGACAGAATATAATTAAAGCTAACTCATACATAAAGTTGTTTTTTTTAGTAAATTGCCATCTAATTAGTGTTGTTAGTATATAAAAAATGTTTGTTAGAGACTTTATTGCTATACCCTCTTATAAATTTGAGAAAAAATATCTCCTTGAAAGATGGATCCTTTCAAGGAGATATTTTTATCGATAAATTCAAATTATCTTTTATCTAGTTCTTGTTTTAATAATTGGTTAACCATTTGTGGGTTAGCTTGGCCTTTTGAAGCTTTCATAATTTGTCCAACTAAGAAGCCCATTGCTTTGCCTTTACCATTTTTATAGTCTTCAACAGATTGTTCATTGTTATCTAATGCTTCGTTAACGAATTTTAGAAGTGTTGCTTCGTCAGAAATTTGTACTAAGCCTTTATCTTCCATAATTTGTTTAGCATCGCCACCATTAGCAGCTAATTCTGGGAATACTTTTTTAGCAATTTTACTACTCATCGTACCATCTTCTATTAATTTAATCATACCAGCTAAGTTTTCAGGTGTTAATTTAGTATCTTGTAATTCTACTTGATTTTTATTTAAATATTCGTTTACGCCACCCATTAACCAGTTTGATGTTAATTTAACATCAGCACCATGATCAATTGTTTCTTCGAAGAAATCAGACATGACTTTAGTAAGTGTCAAGACATGAGCATCATATGCTGGTAAGCCCAAATCATTCACGTATTTAGCTTTACGTTCATCAGGCAATTCTGGTATTGTTTGACGTACGCGTTCTTTCCATGCTTCGTCAATGTATAAAGGTACGATATCCGGTTCAGGGAAGTAACGATAATCATCTGATCCCTCTTTAACACGCATTAAAATCGTTTTACCAGTAGATTCGTCAAAACGACGCGTTTCTTGACCAATTTCTCCGCCATTTAATAATTCTTCTTCTTGACGTTTTTCTTCATATTCTAAACCTTTGCGTACAAAGTTAAATGAGTTTAAGTTCTTTAATTCTGCTTTTGTACCAAATTCTTTTTGACCATATGGTCGTAAAGAAATATTAGCATCACAACGTAATGAACCTTCTTCCATTTTCACATCTGACACGCCAGTATATAAAATAATAGAACGTAGTTTTTCTAAGTATGCATATGCTTCTTGAGGAGAACGAATATCAGGTTCAGAAACGATTTCAATCAATGGTGTTCCTTGACGGTTTAAGTCAACTAATGAATAGTCACCTTTATGTGTTGATTTACCAGCATCTTCTTCCATGTGTAGACGTGTAATACCAATACGTTTTGTTTCACCATCAACTTCTATATCGATGTAGCCATTTTCTCCGATTGGTTGATCAAATTGTGAAATTTGGTACGCTTTTGGATTATCTGGATAGAAATAATTCTTACGGTCAAATTTTGATTCTGTCGCAATTTCCATATTCAGTGCCATTGCTGCACGCATTGCCCAGTCTACAGCACGTTTATTTACAACTGGTAAGACACCAGGATATGCTAAGTCAATAACATTTGTGTTTGAGTTAGGTTCTGCTCCAAAATGTGCTGGTGATGGAGAAAACATTTTTGAGTCTGTTTTTAACTCAACGTGGACTTCAAGTCCGATAACTGTTTCAAAATGCATGATTTCCACTCCTTATAATTTTTCATAAACGTCATGTAAGTTGTATTGTGTTTCAAATTGATATGCTACACGATATAACGTTTTTTCATCGAAAGGTTTACCAATGAATTGTAAACCAATTGGACGACCATTAGATTGTCCGCAAGGAACAGAAATACCTGGTAATCCTGCTAAGTTTACAGGTGTTGTTAATAAATCATTGGCATACATTGTTAATGGATCACCAATTTCTTCGCCTAAATTAAATGCAGTTGTTGGTGTTGTTGGTCCAACAATGACATCATAATTTTCAAAGACTTTATCGAAGTCATTTTTAATTAAAGTTCTCACTTTTTGAGATTTTTTATAGTAAGCATCATAATAGCCTGAACTTAAAGCAAATGTTCCTAAGAAGATACGACGTTTAACTTCTTTACCGAAACCTTCTGATCTAGACATTTTATATAGTTCATCTAATGTATTGGCTTCTTTTGAATGGAATCCATAACGAATACCATCAAAACGTGATAAGTTAGCTGAAGCCTCTGAAGATGCAATAACATAATATGATGGAATACCAAATTTAGTATTTGGTAATGATACTTCTTCAACTTCTGCACCTAAATCTTTTAATGTATCAACTGCTTGTTTAACTGATGCTTTAACATCTTCGCTAACACCTTCGCCTAAATATTCTTTAGGTAGTGCCACTTTTAAGCCTTTAATATCTTTACCGATTTCAGATGTAAAATCAACATCTTCGACTGGTGCACTTGTTGAATCATTAGCATCTAAACCTGAAATAGCTTCAAGTACTAACGCATTATCTTTAACATTACGAGTTAATGGTCCAATTTGGTCTAATGAAGACGCAAAAGCTACTAAACCGAAACGTGATACACGACCATATGTTGGTTTCATACCTACAATACCGCAATATGCTGCTGGCTGTCTGATTGAACCACCTGTATCTGAACCTAAACTAAATGGTACTAATCCTGCTGCAACAGCTGCTGCTGAACCACCAGAAGAACCACCTGGAACGGCTTGATGATCAAATGGGTTGACAGTCTTTTTAAAGTAAGACGTTTCTGTAGAACCACCCATGGCAAATTCATCCATGTTTAATTTACCAATCAATACAGCATTTTCGTCATGTAATTTTTCCATAACAGTTGATTCATAAATTGGTACAAATCCTTCTAACATTTTACTTGCACAAGTTGTTTCTAAACCATTAGTAATAATGTTATCTTTAATTCCCATTGGAATACCAAATAACTTACCATCCATTTGGTCTTTTGCTTGTAAGTCATCTAATTCATATGCTTTTTTCATAGCATTTTCTTTATCTAAAGCTAAAAATGATTTAATTGTAGGATCTGTTTCCTCAATTGCATCATAAATATCACTTACAACATCAGATGGTTTGATTTCTTTATTTTTGATTAATGTTAATAAATTCTCAACAGATTCATAGCGAATACTCATCCTATGCGTCCTCCTCGTTCATGATTGTAGGAACTTTGAATTGTCCATCTTCTGTCTCTTTAGCATTTTTAAGCGCAAGTTCTTGTGGGATACCATCGATTGCCACATCTTCACGTAAAACGTTTTGTAAATCTAAAACATGATATGTAGGTTCAACGCCTTCTGTATCGGCACTATCATTTTGTTTTGCAAAGTCTAAAATACTTTCTAATGTGTTAGCCATTTCTTCTGTTTCTTCAGGAGAAATATGAAGCTTTGCAAGATTTGCTATATGCTCCACTTCTTCACGTGTAACTTTTGTCATTAATAAAAGCCTCCTTTTATTCATTCATCACCAAATTGTATCAAATTTCGACTTAAAAATCTAAGTTTTTATTGACTTATCATGTAAAAATATACATTTATATGCCTTTATCATACCAATAAAATTAACAAAACAGTGTATTAATCATGAGTCGTTTATTACTAATATTATAAAAATTCATCAATATGCACTTCATACATACAAAAATTAATCATATCACTCAAATAAGAAAACGCTTTCTTTACTGTTATAAAAGTATTTAATAATGTAAATATTAATTTTCCTACTTTTCTAAACATTTAACTTTATGTATAATGATTTCATGTAACTTATTAATATTTAAACTAAGGGAGTGTTGATCATGTTTACAATAGGGACTGCTTTAAGTCGACAAGTAGATGCAAACTGGCAAACATACATAATGATTGCTATCTATTTCTTAATACTTATTGTTATCGGCTTTTATGGTTATAAACAAGCTACAGGTAATTTAAGCGAATATATGCTTGGTGGACGTAGTATTGGTCCATATATTACTGCTTTATCAGCTGGAGCATCAGATATGAGTGGATGGATGATTATGGGCTTGCCAGGTTCTGTTTATAGCACTGGGTTGTCGGCAATGTGGATTACAATTGGCTTAACATTAGGTGCATATTTAAACTACTTTATTGTGGCGCCTAGGTTACGTGTATATACAGAACTCGCAGGAGATGCGATAACTCTACCTGATTTCTTTAAGAACAGACTTAATGATCGAAACAATGTCTTAAAGATCATTTCTGGCTTAATTATCGTTATTTTCTTTACACTTTATACACATTCAGGTTTTGTTTCTGGTGGTAAATTATTCGAAAGTGCTTTTGGTTTAAATTATCATTTCGGTCTTATTTTAGTAGCTTTCATAGTTATCTTTTACACTTTCTTCGGAGGCTATTTAGCAGTATCAATTACTGATTTTTTCCAAGGTGTTATTATGTTAATAGCAATGGTTATGGTCCCTATTGTTGCTATGATGAACTTAAATGGCTGGGGTACATTTCATGATGTAGCATCTATGAAACCAACCAATTTAGATTTATTTAAAGGTCTTTCTTTTATTGGTATTGTGTCACTATTTTCTTGGGGATTAGGCTATTTTGGACAACCACATATTATTGTCCGCTTTATGTCTATTAAATCTTATAAATTACTACCTAAAGCACGACGTTTAGGTATAAGTTGGATGGCGGTAGGTTTATTAGGTGCAGTTGGTGTTGGTTTAACTGGTATCGCTTTTGTACCAGCCTATCATATTAAATTAGAAGATCCTGAAACTTTATTTATTGTGATGAGTCAAATTTTATTCCATCCATTAGTTGGTGGTTTCTTATTAGCAGCAATTTTAGCAGCAATTATGAGCACGATTTCTTCACAATTACTCGTTACTTCAAGCTCGCTAACTGAAGACTTTTATAAATTAATACGTGGTGAAGAAAAAGCGCAAACACATCAAAAAGAATTTGTTATGGTTGGCCGTTTATCAGTATTAATTGTCGCAATTGTTGCTTTAGCTATTGCTTGGTCACCAAATGATACAATTTTAAACTTAGTAGGTAATGCGTGGGCTGGCTTTGGTGCTTCATTCAGTCCTCTTGTACTTTTCGCTTTATATTGGAAAGGTTTAACTCGTGCTGGTGCAGTGAGTGGTATGGTTTCTGGTGCTTTAGTAGTAATTATTTGGATTGTTTGGATTAAGCCATTAGCAAGTGTTAATGAAATTTTTGGCTTATATGAAATTATTCCAGGCTTTATTGTCAGTGTGATTGTTACTTATGTAGTAAGTAAATTAACTAAGAAACCTGGAGACTTTGTCGATCGAGATTTAAATAAAGTACGTGACATTGTACGAGAGAAATAATTTATGAATTAAAAAAAGGAACCTGAAGTTATTTTAATCACTTTAGGTTCCTTTTTTATGTACTTTAATTTTCAGGTTCTCTATTTTTCAGGACTGATAAATAAAAAGTGAATAATTTAAAATATAAATTATTTTCAAGCCGAGACTCCTGAGGTAGGGACCCAACACAGA
>NZ_PPQR01000003.1 GCF_002902085.1 Staphylococcus simiae | reverse complement strand
TGACTTAAATGATAGGGCATTGTGCCCTTTTTTTCAAAAAAATTCGGTTGGTAAGATAACTTTCAAATTATCTTATCAACCGAATTTATTATAGAGCCAAAGTTATCTGTATGTTATTATGGCGTTCGTCTACGTTTCATTGGTTCTCTATTTTTAGGACTGATAAATAAAAATTAATTATGTATCAGTTCGGTTTGTGAGAGAACCGTTTAATTGGTGGCAATAGATTTTGTCCCAAGAATCATATCATTACAAATGTTTAAATAATATAAATACAATTGATATAATATGACTATCTACTTTAGAGTGTTAGATAATATGATTGTTAAGTTGATTATATTCCTCAGTTACGATAGTGACTTTATAATCATGTACTTTTAAAAGTAGAATATGATTACTGAAGCCTTAGTATGTTGGAATGTTTAACCTTAAAACGTAGTTTAATAGTATGAAAATGACTTAATTTATAAATTTTGACTATAATATTAATATAATGAAGACAAAAGGAGATAAAATATGTTTCAATTATTAGCCGTATGTCCAATGGGCTTAGAAGCGGTCGTTGCTAAAGAAATACAAGAGTTAGGTTATGAGACTCAAGTAGAAAATGGACGTATCTTTTTCGAAGGTGATGAGTCAGCAATTGTTAAAGCCAATCTATGGTTACGTACAGCTGATCGTATCAAAATCGTCGTAGGACGTTTTAACGCTAAGACCTTTGATGAATTATTTGAACAAACCAAAGCATTGCCATGGGAAACGATTATCGATAAAGAAGGTAACTTTCCCGTACAAGGTAGAAGTGTGAAATCAACTTTACATAGTGTACCTGATTGTCAGGCTATTACAAAAAAAGCCATCGTTGAACGGTTGAAACATGCTTATCAAGAAAAAGGTTGGTTAAATGAAAGTGGGGCGAAATATCCAGTTGAAGTGGCAATTCTAAAAGATAATGTGTTACTGACTATCGATACATCAGGTTCTGGGTTAAATCGACGTGGCTATAGATTAGCACAAGGTGAAGCGCCAATTAAAGAGACACTGGCTGCAAGTTTAATCCGTCTTGCCAATTGGGATGGAAATACACCATTAATTGATCCATTCTGTGGCTCAGGAACAATTGCTATAGAAGCTTGTTTAATAGCTCAAAACATTGCACCTGGCTTTAATCGTGACTTTGTATCTGAACAATGGAATATCATGCCAGCAAATATATATGATGAATTTCGTGATGAAGCTGATAAAATGGCGGATTATGACAAAGAAATACAAGTGTATGCCTCAGATATCGATCCACAAATGATTGACATTGCTAAACGTAATGCTGAAGAAGTTGGTCTAGCAGATATTATTCAATTTACTGTTAAAGATGTTAATACACTAACAATTGATAGCGAAGAGCCTATCGCTTTAATCGGAAACCCACCATACGGTGAACGTATTGGTGATCGTGATGAAGTTGAAGAAATGTATCGTTATATTGGTAAATTAATGAAACAACATCCATATTTATCAACATATATATTAACAAGTAATAAAGAATTTGAATATTTAGTAGATCGTAAAGCAACTAAGCGTCGAAAATTATTTAATGGTTATATTGAGTGTACCTATTATCAATATTGGGGTAAAAAATTAAACAAAACTCAGCAACAAAGTAATTAACATTTTGTGATATTATATTAAATGAAGAAAAATAAAGACGAACATGTCTAATTAAGAGGAGCAAACTTATATGAGTAAAAAAATGGGAATTGGCTTATCAGCAATACTATTAATTATCGGTATTATTATTATTTGCATGATGGTATTTTCAAGTCAGAAGACGACTTATTACGGTTATATGAGTAATTCAACAACTGCTGAAAAAGTAGTGAGTGAAAAAGATGGACTAGTAAAACATAATGTTAAAATTGACACAGATAGTGACTTCAAGCCTAAAAAAGGTGACTTCGTGAAGTTGATTTCTAAAGATGATGGCAAGACATTCTATAAAAAAGATATTGTTAAACATGATGACATACCACATGGTTTAATGATGAAAATCCATGAAATGCACATGAATATGAATATGCAATAATTAATTAAAATGTCTATATTTGTTATTTGATGTGCAAGTTGGGGTGCGAACAAATTAAACTAGTTGTCCAACTTGATATCGAACCTAATTAAATAGTTATAACAAAAACGAGGTTGTTAGCACCGATTAAAGTGCTAATAACCTCGTTTTTACTTTAGCTTTGTTTTCGTTTGCGATCTTTGACATAGAGTAATGCTTCAATAATAAAGATAACAATAAGTGACATTCCAAATAAAGGCATTAAGACACCTAAAATAATTAAGAATACAATAACAGAAATGGACATTGGTTTTTTAACACGTCGAGGCACTTTTACTGAAGAACCTTTGACACGTTTGATCCAAGATGTAAATCCAAAAGCAATGGCACTTAATAATAATAAGCATACGAGTGTATTAATAATTTTATTGGCAATACCAAATAAGTGCCCTTCATGTAATGGAATACCCCAAGTAAACCACTTTGCAATAATGCCATATTGTTGATATTTAATTTCTCCTAAATTTTTACCACTATATTGATCAAAATACAGTGTCTTTTCATCGTAAGGAGAAACATCTAAACCTGTAACGCCAGTATTACTAGAGTTAGAGACTACAAATGCACCCTTAATATCAGATGGATAGACAATTGAAAATGGCTTTTTGATACCTGCATGTTCAGCATTGGTTACCACTTTATCAATGGATATTTGATGGTCCAAATTGGTTAGAGGCAAAGCCATATTGCCGTGATGTGCGTGTGCACGGCCACTTTCGGATGCTGGTTGTTTATTTTTCCTTGTAGCCCAAGGTAATTCATTGATGTCTGATTTAGGTGGATTGATGGCAAGTTGTCCTTGACCTAAATTACCATGATTATCCATTAAACTAGCAATTTTACTACCCATAAATCCTGACCAAGGAAGACCAGTTAATACAAGAATAAAAACTGGAACCGCTATAATAACACCGATGACAGCATGCCATTTTTGAAAGCGTAATGCTTTGCTTTTGTTAGTTAACAGTTTCTTTTTAACTAGTAAATAAGTTCCTGACAAAATCATAAAAATTGTCCAACAGGCTGTGAGTTCAACTAAATAATTAATAATCGTATTTTCAGTAAATAGTGAACTATGTATGTTTCTCATTACATTTGAATACGTGTGTTTCGCATTTTGGTCACTAACTATCTGATTATTGTGATCTAAAAAGACATATCTTTGATTACCCGCCATATCATCTAATGTAATACGCGTATTATAAGGTTGTGCCATGACACTTACTTTACTGACATAAAAACCATCAAATTGATGTTCGACTTGATGTACTGCTTTGTTTAATGATTGATGTTCTGTTATGTTACTATCACCGAAAAATTCAGTTTTGTAGATATTATTTTCCACTTCTGGATAAAATAGGTATCCGATGCCCGAAATGGTAAGAGTGATAAGTAACGGTGAAATAAATAAAGCTGCATAAAAATGTAATCTTTGTAATGGATTAAATGTATTTTTCATATTTCCCTCCGCTCAAATATTATACGGTTTATATTTTTAGTGTGTGTGAACACTTTGTGACAAATACATAAAGACTACTCTATGTTATTTAAAGTTGTAATATTTCAATAAATTCATAGTCTTAATAGTGAATTAATAGCTTTTTACATAGGTTTTAACATGCCCCTATGATAAAATTTAGAAGTATAAAATAAACAATGTAATAGTGAAGTCTTATTTTAAAAATTTGACTGAGCGATAGCTATTACAAGGATGGATATAGCTAGTATTGGATTAAAGGGGTAAGTATGATGACAAATTCAGAACAATTAGACCGTTTATATAAATTAAAAAAAGAAGTTGAAAAGTCTAATAACACAGCGTTAGTAGATACGATTAACCAAGTGATTAAAAAAGTTTACTTACAGCAGTACACTTTATCGTTTGTAGGGCATTTTTCAGCGGGGAAATCAACGTTAATTAATTTGCTCTTAGAACAGCAAATATTACCAAGTTCACCAGTACCAACAACGAGTAATACGGCTATCGTTTCTGTTGCAGATAATAACGAAATTATTGCAAATTTGCCGAATCAACAATACACGACATTGAATTCTTATGATGAAGTGAAAGCGATGAATAGACAAAATGTTGATGTAGAGTCAGTGGAAATTAACTTCCAATCTTCTAAATTTAAGCAAGGCTTTACGTTACAAGATACACCAGGCGTAGATTCTAATGTGTCTTCACACCAAACGATGACGGAACAATTTATGTATACCAGTAACATGGTTTTCTATACTGTTGATTATAATCATGTACAATCAGCCTTAAATTTTAAATTTATGAAACATATGAACGACGTGGGTATACCGGTTGTCTTTGTAATTAACCAAGTTGATAAACATAACGAAGATGAACTCACTTTTGACACTTTTAAATCACGTGTTGAACAATCAATTACTGATTGGGATATTAACTTAGAACGCTTATTTTACGTGTCTAAATACGATGGTCCTAATAATGAATTAGCTGCGTTATCAGACTATATGCTGCATTTAGATGAACATCGAGAGAGCCTTGATAGTTTTACGCATCGTACCATCGATTATATTACTGAGGCACAGTTATCCTATTTGCAAAATGAAATTCAAGATATCCTTGATGATTTAGGTATTGCAGAAGAAGATTTCGAACAAGCATTTATTAATACGCAACAAAATCAGGCCGTTAGTGAAGAGGCTCAATTATTAAATAATCCACAAGAACTTATGTCATTTTTAAAAGAACAACGTAAAAATATTCTTGAAAATGCCTATCTCATGACGCATGATATGCGAGAATTATTGCGTAGTTATTTGGAAAGTATGTCTAAAGATTTTAACGTGGGTGGTCTGTTTAATAAGAAGAAGAAAAAATACGATATGCAACAACAGCGTTTAGAACAAGCAGTTGAAGCATTACAACAACGTGTGAATCAACAAATACGTCAGCCCATGCGTGAGGATATGTCTTTTGTTACTCGATTTGTTACGACCAAAGGTACTGCTGACCGTGTGCTCAATCAACATTATGAAATCACAGCCACATTAATTGAAGATTTATATCAACCTCAAACGTCTATCAGTAATACTTATGTTTTAACGTTTTCAGATGACGTAGTAAAAGCAATTAGAAAATTAGTTGAACAGGAATCGACACCTATCTTTGAAGATGTTGTAGCCAATGTTCAAGCTGATGAATTAGCGACGAATGAAAATAGTGATTTAGAAGACTTCCAACGTTATACAGAATTAAGTGAGTTAAGACACTCTTTAGAAACTAAAAATTATCGCCATTACTATATTCATTTAGATGAATCATTAGATAAGTTAATCGATCGTACAAAAACGACATATCAATATCAACAACATGAAAGTCAAAATACAAATAGTCAGCGTGATACAACACCAGCTCAGGTTACAACTTCTAATCAACAGACGATATCAGCAGCGCTAAATGTCATTCAAGATGTACCATTATTTGAACAAACGAAACAAGATATTGCTGACACACTGCAACGCCTAGATGATAAAGTAGTTAAAATTGGTGTCTTTGGTACATTTAGTGCAGGTAAAAGTAGTTTGATTAATGCTTTATTAGGTGACACCATACTCGTTAGTTCGCCAAATCCAACTACAGCAGCTACGACAGAAATTTCATATGGCAATACGAGTAGCATTACGTTGAAATCAAAGGCACAATTATTAGATGAAATTAATCAAGTTGTCACATATCACCACATGTCTTTTTCAACGTTGGAAGAATTTATTGCCAGTGATATATCAACATTGAAAGCACAGTTAGAAAAAAATCAACTTGCATTTATAAATGCTGTAGAAAAACACTATGCAATGTATGACGATATGATTGCACACGGTGAACAACACACGATTCAGCAAGATGACTTGAAAAAATGGAGTGCTGAAGATGAATATGCAACTTTTGTCAAAAAAGTGCATATTGCCTTATCTCATGAATGGTTAAAAGATAAAATAATCGTTGATTCATTAGGATTACATTCTAATAACCAACGACACTCAAATGAAACTGAACAAATTTTAACATCATCAGATTTAATTCTATATGTTAGTTATTTCAACCATTCATTTACAGATAATGATAAAGCGTTTATTGAGCATATGAAAAATATGAACCAACTACATGATCATCAAGCCTTTAAGATGATTATCAATGCGGTAGATTTAGCTGAATCTGATGAAGACCGTCAAGCCGTTGAAACATATGTTGAAGATGCCTTAAATCAAGTGAATCTACAATCTGATATTTATAGTGTATCAAGTCGTCAAGCACTGCAAGGAAATGATAACGGTATCAACCAGCTACGTGATAGTATTGATCAATTTGCCACTGTTGAGTCGAAAGTTATTTTAGAGCAACAAATGACGTATCAATTACAACAAATTAATGCATCTTATCAACAAATGATTAATGATTATCACACGAATAAAGCTGAATTAGCGTCTAGACAACAACGTTTGCAACAATACCAACATCAACAATTATTAAGTCCAAACTTAATATCAACAACAGAGCAATATACAATTAATGAAATTGAAGATCAAATTTATCATTTAAATGGACGCTTACAACTACAAATTTTAGATGATGCTAAAGCGATATTTAATACACAAATGACACAATACCATGATTTTAATGAAGAAAAGAAAATGGCGACGAAACGTTATTTGGATCAAATTCATCAACGTTTATACCTAGAACAATCTGTATTAGTTGAACGTATTAAACGCTACTATAATGAACAATTAATAGAACAATTAGCACCAACAGTTAAAAAATTAGCTGATGTACATGTGTTTGTTACGCCTAACTTTGATATTGAGCTTGACTCAGTTGACCAATCACTGTTAACGATTCAATTTGAAGAGATGTTAAATCATTTACCGAAACAATTAACAAAAAGGAAAATTTTAAATCCAACATCACAAAGAGAGATTCAGCAACAAATCACTGATCAAACATTAGCTTTATTACAACATGGCTTAAATGAGTTAAGACAACAATTAGATAGTAAAGTGGCGCAAATGTCACAAGTCGCCGATGAACATTTTAATAACTTGGAACAAGATATAATGACACAAATTAATGAATTATTATCATTTAATATTGACGATGCATTGATTAACCAATTACAAAGTAAACATCAGCAATTAAATGATATTTTAAAGTAGGAAAGAGGACTAGCAATGACTAATAGAGTATTACTTGTTGACGGTATGGCATTATTATTTAGACATTTTTATGCGACGAGTCTACATCAACAATTTATGTACAATTCACAAGGTGTGCCAACCAATGGTATTCAAGGCTTTATCAGACATATTTATACAGCGATTCATGATGTTAAGCCAACGCATGTTGCTGTATGTTGGGATATGGGACAATCAACATTTCGTAATGACATGTTTGACGGCTATAAACAAAATAGACAAGCACCACCAGACGAACTTATTCCGCAATTTGATTATGTTAAAGAAATTTCACAACAATTAGGGTTCGTTAATATAGGTGTTAACAATTATGAAGCGGATGACGTTATCGGTAGTTTAGCCAAACAATATAGTGAACATAGTGACGTTTATATTATTACTGGAGATAAAGATATCTTACAATGTATTAATCCTAATGTTGAGGTATGGTTAATTAAGAAAGGTTTTTCTATTTATAATCGTTATACATTAGCACGTTTTAAAGAGGAATATGGACTAGAACCGCTTCAATTAATTGATATCAAAGCATTTATGGGAGACACTGCAGATGGCTATCCAGGTGTTAAAGGAATTGGCGAAAAGACGGCTATAAAATTAATTCAACAATATCAATCCGTTGAAAATGTGATTGAACATATCGATGACTTAACGCCAGGACAGCAAAAGAAGATTAATGACAACATTGATAACTTACATTTGTCGAAACGACTTGCAGAAATTTATACTGATGTGCCGTTAGATAGCGATGCATTATTTAACGATATGACGTATGCCCATTCATTAAATGATATCTTATCAATTTGTAACGAGCATGAATTATATGTTTCAGGAAAATATCTTGCAAGCAATTTTTAACTGAATAACTAAAATTAAACCAACCTGTTGATGTCAAAATCTCTACAGGTTGGTTTTTTACGTGTTGTCATAAGGACTTAATGAGCGTTTCATAATTATCTTATCAAAACAAGTTCATCATCATTTTTTACGACAATTTATTTTAAAAATATTTTTACACATGCAATCAGTTCATCATCATTTTATTTATTTAGCTATGAAAAAATGTGTCAATCTTCTCTTTGCATGAATTTTATTTATAATTATTTTAATTGTTCACAAATTCGATTTACTTATTTATAAAAGTTGTGATAATATTATATAGAACATGATTTAATTTGTTCAAGAATAAATTGTGATGTATGAGAGAGCATGATGTACTTAATAAATTTTGAGTGAACAACATGGACTCTTATTTTTTAGGTGGCTAAGACATCATTAGTTTAATAATGCGAAATATCAACATGATTTTTCGAAGATAGGTTTTATAGAACAATATCAATGATTGACCATTAGGCAACTAACAATATGTCGTTAAATAATGATTCGTTCAATTCATAACTACATGTGTCTTAACCACTATTTCATTTTGCAAGGACGAAACGACGAAGTAATAAGTTAATAGATAGAGACTCATACTTTCACAACAATAACAACAAGACATAACATCAAGAAGAGGAGTGGAACGCTGTGAATCATCGTGATAAATTGCAGAAATTTAGTATCCGCAAATACACTGTGGGTACTTTTTCAACAGTCATTGCGACGTTAGTATTTTTAGGATTTAATACATCACAAGCACATGCTGAAGAACAACAAACAGTGGACAAAGCAATTCATTCAGCGACGAACAAAGATGAAGAAGACAGTAAATTAAAAAATGTGCATAACGACGCACCACAAAATGACACGCAGTCATTGCAAGAACAAGATCATGCCGATATTAGCAATACTAGCAATTCAACAAATCATAAAGATGTCGTGCAATCTTCAACAACAGATACAACGACTGCTGAACACGCAGAAGAACAACAACAACATTCTAAAACTGTCAAAGCAGCAGACAATAGCGCAACTAAAAACGATAAAGATATAGTTACTGATAGCGACAAACATGCAACTGATGGTGATAGTAAACATCAAAACAAACCACAATTTAAGTTAACAGAACAATCACAAAGTAATAACGATACTCACACACAAAGTGTCAATAAAGATAGTGCGCAATCAACACAATATAATAAACAAAAGTTACAAGCATTTTTCGATGCAAGTTACCATGATTATCGCTTTATTGATAAAGACAAAGCTGATAAAAAAGAATTTAATCATGTTAAAGAAGTCTTTGATAAAGTGAACACTATTCTTGGTAATAATGATGAACCAGATAGCAAATCACTAGAACTGTTATATAAAGAATTAGAACAAGCAGTGGCAACGATCCGTACCATGCCACATCTTCAGCCATCAAAGAAAGATAAAAAGCATCAAATTGCAGAGAGAGATGTTGGCAATGTCAATTATAATCGTGCATTTAATGCTTATTATTTTCTAAATGAAGATGATAAAGTAGGATATCCAGCAGGTACATATATTGAAGCTTCTAATAAAGGGGCACCATATTATTTACCAACAACACCATGGAATCAAGTTTTGGTAACGAATGTTAAAGACTTAGTTTATATCACTGCGAAACGTGTATCGGATGGTTACGAATGGACGATTAATTATAATAAAGGGCATCGACCACATGAATCTATGATTTATTGGTTTGGTATTCCACAAGATCAAGTTCCAGTAGGTAGAGTCCAATTTTCAATCCTAACACCTAAAAAGACTGGCAGTTTTACTGGTTCTGGCTATGGTAATAAAGAAGGTAAGCCATTACCAGAAATGTGGACATCATCTGGAGGTATGGATCGTAGAGCTCATGACTTTAAAATGGGCCCGGCAACAACAGGACATCTTTTTTACGATTGGCCACAACAAATTATTCAAAACTTTTCAGACTTTGCACATGCGCCCGACTATTTTAACCAAGATAATGCCAATCCGTTATACAGAAACTATGGAGACAATTTATTCCGACAATTAAATGGTCAAGATAAAAGCGAAATTCCTGGCTTAAAAACAATGTATTCATTTGTAGGGAATGGTAACAGTAACTTTGTTATTAAATTCAAGACAAGAGGACCAATTGATACAAGGTTGTTCTATGCGGCTGGTGCACGTTCAGTTGAATACAATCAAAAATTTAACTATGAACAATTATATGTTGAACCAAGAGGAGAATATTCTAAAAGAATTCAAAGTATCTTAGCTACACAAGACCGTACTTATCATTTAGGCAATACTAAAGAAGTGATTGATTATGATAATTGGACATATGTTACTAAAGACGTATTAGATCCACTTAAAGGTGAAGATGGCGACTATGTTAAGGACCCACTAAGCTATGTCGTTAACCCTAGCAATAGATTGATTGGTTTTGCACCAATTAGTGCCATGAACTACATGTATAACCGTCACGGTACTGTTAAACCAATGACGCAACAAGAGATTGACAATTACTTTTCAGAAGCGAATATGAAACGAGCACTCAATGACCCTGGACATCATATGCATGTCTTACTATTGTTTAATCTACCGGATAATATAGGAAATACCCAAACCATCAAACATGCTTGGTTGAATCTTAAACCACCAGTCACATATAATGTTGAATTCTTTTCTAATGATGAAACAACAAGACGCGGTGATCAACAAGTATCACAAGATGCAGGCCATCCAGTCATCTTTGTCAATACAGGTCCATTAGAGAATAGAGCAGATACTATAGGTAATCATCCAACCGTCTATGTTCAACCTATCCGTATTCATTTACAAAGTAATGAGCCGTTTGATGATAGTGACTATGATATTAGTGGTATTCCAGATAGCATAAGAATAGAACCTGCTGTTGGTAGAACGAATACAGCTACGGAGAAAAACTTAGAATTAGTAGGTAATATGCCACCTGGAGACTACTACGGTAAAATCCGTTTCGGTAATGTGGAACAAATCTTTGAAATTCGTTCTAAACCTAGACCACCAATCATTTTAACAACTGAAAATGAATTACGTGGTAAAGGTGGCTCCATGACAACACCGATTACAGTTGGCAATTTGCCAGTCGGTACACCAGGTACAGTTCAAATTGTGAATACGGGACCATTAGCAACTGATGGTACCAATGATCCAAGTACTATTCCGACAAAATACAATATTTTAGCTGGTGCACAATACGATGGACAAGGTAATACGATGGTCATTGGTGGGCCTAATAAATACGACTTTATTCAACCTTTACCAACGAGTGGTGATATTAAAGCAGTCTTCGTAATTAACCAAGATATTAAATCAAATTATGGTAATAATGTAGCAATGCTTCCGGATGATGTTGCGCCAACAATTAGTGAACCAACAGGCTTACAGAACAAATACTATAATGGTGACCAAGTTAATGTCACAATGAACATTAATGAGGAAGCATATGGTACAGGAATTAAACAAGTAGATGTCCAAGGTTTACCTCAAGGTCTAACTTTCAATGTGACTAAAGCAGCAGATAATATGTCAGTGACATTAACAATTAGCGGTACGTTACCATTAAGTAATGTATTCAATAGACATATTCCAGTGACAATAAATGCTACTGATAATGCTAATAATACTAGAACGAAGACAATTGCCATTGATATCGGCGAATTAGCGAGCGAACATCGTCCTGTTGGCTTACCTGATGCAGAAAAGATAGTAGTCAATAATCCAGTGGGTATTTTACCAGACATGCGAGAGCGAATTGCAAATGCAGTTGCAGCTAAAAATACGGCAATTAGCCAATATCTACAAACAACAAAACCATTTTCAGCATCTGCAAACGGTTCAGTAGAAGTACGTTATAAAGATGGTTCAACTAACCGTTTACAACCAAATGAAGTGATTACCTATGAACCAATTCGAGCAGACCAATATGCAGATGGTAATAATATGAAACAAGCTACGATTATGATAGCTAAAGGCCAACATTTTGATATTGGCGATATTAAACAATATTTCACATTAAATGATGGTTCACATTTACCAAATAATGCTTATATCAACTTTACGGCACGTGATCATATTCCAACACCAGATGAAGTATCTCGATTGAATGCAGGAAGTTATTTTTATCATATTAATGTTGCTAATGCCTACCACAAAGCAACTGAAGAAATGATAATTAAACTTGCAGTTTATGATCTTCAACAGCCAAGTGGTGATCAAAGAGTATTCCGTACATCACCATTTAAATTAACGGATGATGAAGTGAATAGAGTGAAAGAGGCATTTATTAACGCTAATAGAGGCGTGTTAGCATTAACACCTGATCAAATCACGGTTAATAATCCTGAAGATACAAGTCATGTCAGTACAGTAACAGTAACGATTCATAAAAATAGAATAGACAAAGCATTTACATCTGACTTTGATCATATGAATTTCTTACGTTGGGTAGATTTCCCACACGATTATCAAGTGACATGGACAAGTCAACATGTGCCAAATCGAACTACGGATATCGGTTTTGAATGGGGACCAGATCATAAATCATTACTTTATCGTTATGATGCAACAACAGGTCGACAACTTAATCTCAACGATGTATTACGCATTATTACAGCAACAACTTCACAAGCAGGATTACGTAATAATATCTCTGGTAGTGACAAATTAGAAGCTGAAAATGCTAGTCGACGAGGACAAACAAGTAATGGTTTCTCTATGACAAATGATAGGAATATTAGTTTGCGTCAATATACTTTGAACGGCCAAGTTACTCAAGTTTTAGATTTAGTGCAAGGAAGTAATGGTGTAGGTGGTGTCAATGTACCATATTCTAATGTACGTTCAGATTCTCGTAACTCTTCATTAGTTAATACACCAATTGCAGCTCAAAATGGCGTTCCAGGATTTACTTTAGAACATATTATTAAACCAAATAGTGTTCGTAATGTAGCAGATACGATTTTTAAAGCGCAATTATACTTAGTACCGTCATGGGCTAGCACGTATTTAAATCGCTTAAATCAAACCTTTGATAATACAACAGATGTCATTAATGTTTATTTTGTACCTAGTGATACGATTAAACCTACTTTAAGACTTGATGATTATACAAATAGAGTTGTCTATTCAGGTGAATCTTATCGTAACCAAGCAGTAGCTACAGATAACTATCAATTAAAAGGTGTCACTGTAGATCAACGTTCAAATGCTAATGCTACGATTAATGTTGCCAATAATTTGATTACAGTCGTTGCCGAAAATGTCACTGCACCTAAGACACAAACAGTCAATGTCATTGCAACTGATACAAGTAATAATGAAACACAACATTCATTTACAGCAACAATCAAACCATTAAATGATAAATATCGTTTATCAACATCTTCAAGTGAACAAAATCCAGTTAGAATTGCGAATATTCGTAATAATGCAACGGTGTCAGATGCTGATAAACAATTGATTATAAACAGTATTACAGCAACTGAAAAAATACCAAACCGTAGTTATGTCACTGCACCAACTAATGAAATTACAGCTAAAGAAGTAAGTAATGTTAGTCGTAACGGCAATCATGCTCAAGTGACAGTAACATATCGATATGCAGATGGTACAACTTCTCAAATTGATGTACTTGTTAAACATGCATTATATGAAGTGATTGCAGATCCTAAATATACAGTTTATGGACAAAATTTCCCAGCTGGTAAAGGTTCAGATGCTGCTAACTTCTTTAAATTAGCAGATGGTAGAGCAGTTCCCGATGCTACAATCACATGGGTTGCAGGTAATGAACCAAATATTAATAGTACAGATTATGGTCGTGATATTACGGTTAGAGCCAATATCTTATATGATGGGGAAACAACACCGATAGTTAAAGAATCATCTTATATGGTTGCACGAAGTGTACCGAAAGAAATATACATCACTTCTAGAGGTAGAAAATTTAACGGTATTAATAATCGCTACAGTCCAGCAGAATATTTGCAACCAGTGAATAATTCATGGCCTGGTGGTGCAAGTGCGATGAACTTTAGTTTCCCTAATCTAGATGGACCAAACTGGTCAGTTGTAGGTCTACAATCTAAAACTGCACGTGTCACATATCCAAACGGTCAAGTTGAAGAAGTTAAAATCTTAGCTAAAGTTCGACCAGACCCACCACGAGTAGATGGTAATTCTGTGACATATAAAGCAGGATTAACAAATCAACAAATCACTGTAAATAATGTCTTAACGAATTCGCCATTAGAAATATTTAAAGCAGATGGTACAAAACTAACAGTTAGCAATGTAACGTACGGCAGTAATAATTCATCCGTAGCTACGGTATCTGAGGCATTACCTGAAGGTGAAATTTATGCACGTTCTTTCATAACTGACCCAAATATTACTTACGATACTTTAAATAGTGCTGGACAAGCAGTACGATTAACTCAAGCAGAATCTATTGAATCGTTTGATAGTAACCATGTGCGTGTTACAGCACAATTACATGCGACCAATCCAGGTGTAGTCATTTTACAAGGTGGTACTAACCTTAATAATGATGCTGCGCAATATATCGATCATTTACCAACAAGAGCAACAGCACAATGGAATGAAGCGCCAGACACATGGAAAGACACAGTAGGCAACTTTACTAAGACGATTACTGTAACATTACCTAATGGACAAGGCACTAGAGAAGTAAACGTAGCGATAAGAGTCTATGCCAAACCAACTGCAGCACCCGTGTATGATAAGAAAGGTAATCAACCTGGTAAAGGTACAGATCCAATGCGTTATTTAGAATTCCCTAGAAATACTGATATGACAGGTATTACTGCACAATGGGATCATAATACAGCGCCAAACGCACAACAAGCTGGTGTGCACCATTTAGCAATTAATGTGTCATATGATGGTATTTCAGCACCATATAGAGTGCCAGTAGATTACTATGTTTACAATTTTGACTTTGCACAACCTGAATATGTCACTACAGTTGGACAAACACCAGCAACAGGCACAGATGTAAACAGATATGTACATTTAGAAAATGGTAATGGCGTACCAACAAACTTATGGCATTACACATGGAATAATACTGCGACTGGAAGTAGTAATGCTACATGGACAGCAATGGATCGTCCAAACGTAGCTAAAGTCTATAATGCTCAATACAACATTTATGATAGTTCTAACCATTTATGGATGACGTCGCAACCAGCTAAATTTGTTGTTAAACATGTACAACCGAATAAAGCAACAATTTCAGAAGCTGTTAATGGTACGATTACAATCACGCCTGGTGCAGATAAATCAGTTTCAACACGTACAGGCAATGTTACTGAATACTCAGATCACTTAGAAATTAAGAAAAATGGTCAAACACTAACAACATTTGTTAGAGCAAATAACAGAAGTGCATGGTCAAAAGATCCTGCAGCTACATCAGTATCTGGTATCAATGGTAGTACTTCTGGTATCACAATTAATGCAGGTGTACTGCAACCAGGAGATAATATTGTCGTTGTTGCTACACAAGGTACTGGAGAAATAGCCAGCGATAGTATAGCGAGTGATAATTTTGTCGTTGTAGCAGCCGAACCAAACCAAGCACGTTCAAAAGAGTGGCAAAATGGAACGTTAGACATTACACCTAACAATCCAACTCACACGACAAATCCAACTGATGCTCTAGACATTGCTTATACTGAAAAACTAGCTAACGGTAGAGAGCAACAAAAAACGATAACTGTGACAAAAGGAAGCAACGGTCAATGGTCAATGACCAATAAACCGAATTATGTCACAGTGGATAGTGCAACGGGTAAAGTGACATTTGACGCTAATACTATCAAACCAACTTCATCAATAACAGTTACAGCAAAAGCTAGTAGTGGTGCAACAGGTCGTACAAAAGTGAGTACAATTACAGCACCAGCTGCACATATTGTGACAATCCATCAAATCAATAAAGATTATGGTAGTAACGTTACAGCTAATGAAATTAATAACGCAGTTCAAGTAGTGAATAAACGTCATGCTGCTATTAAACAAGGTACTGCAATGCCAACTAACTTAGCTGGCGGAAGTACAACACCAATTCCAGTTACTATCACATATAACGATAATAGTACTGAAGAGGTTACTGAAAATATTTATACACGTGCTGATAAACGCCAATTGATCACTGAAAGACATCAGTTAGACAATGCGATAAATACTAATGGTAAAACACCAGCAAGTATTACAGCATATAACAACAAAATGACAGCTGCACAATCACAAATCCAAGCAGCTAAAACAGAAGCAGATCAAGTTATTGCAAACCAAACAGCAACACCACAACAAGTATCTGCAGCATTGTCAAAAGTCCAAGCAGCACAAACTAAAATCAATGAAGCGAAAGCCTTATTACAAAATCGTGCTGATAACTCTGTATTAGTACGTGCAAAAGATCAATTACAACAAGCATTGACACCAGCCGCTTCAACGGCAGGTATGACTGCACAAACAACACAAGCATATAATGATAAACGTCGCGAAGCAGAGCAAGCGATTCAAGCAGCTGAAGCAGTTATCAACAATGGCGATGCCACAGCGCAACAAATTAGTGCTGAAACAACAAAAGTTAATCAAGCTTTACAAGCATATAACACTGCAAAAGATGGATTAAGAGCAGATAAAACGGCATTACAAACAGCATACGATAAATTAAATGAACATGTAGATACAACTGATAAACGTCCAGCAAGTGTGACAAAATACAATCAAGCCATGCAGGCAATTCAACATGAAGTAGATGCTGCTAAACAAGAAGGTCATCAAATCTTACAAGATGCCAATCCATCTGTTGCCCAAGTAACGGCTGCCTTAAACAAAATCAAAGCAGTTCAAACTAAAGTAGATGCTGCAAAAGCGAAGTTAGTTACAAAAGCAGATAACAGTGCTTTAAAACAATCAAAAACGCAATTAGAACAAGCGATTGCTCAAGTACCATCAACAACAGGTATGACACAAGAGAGTATTAATAATTACAATACTAAGAAACAACAAGCACAAGCAGCAGTTACTGCAGCACAACAAGTTATCGATAATGGTGATGCCACAGAGCAACAAATTGCAGCTGAAAAGACAGCAGTCGATAATGCGTTAACTGCTTTAAATCAAGCTAAACATGATTTGACAGCTGATGTTACAGCTTTACAAACTGCAGTGAATAATTTAAATCGTGTTGGAGATAAAACAGGTAAAAAACCAGCTAGTATAGCTGACTATGATCAAGCATATCAAGCGCTAACACCTGAAATTAATCAAGCACGTCAAGCAGCTGAAGCTATTATTCATAAACCAATTAGAACAGTACAAGAAGTAACACAAGCTCAAAGACAAGTTGATAGTGTTAATACAAAATTAACTAATGTTATCGCTAAACTTCATCCAGTTGAAAATAATAGTGCACTCGTTCAAGCCAAACAAAATCTTGAACATGCTATTGCTACACCTGACAATACTACTGGTATGACAGCAGATACAACTCGAAACTATAATGATAAGTTAGCAGCAGCTCGCCAAGCAATTACCAATGCTACAACTGTAATTAACAATGGTGATGCCACTGCACAACAAATTAGTGATGAAACAACAAAAGTTAATCAAGCATTGCAAGACTATAACACTGCTAAAGATGGATTGCGAGCAGACAAAACGGCATTGCAACAAGCATTACAACAATTAAATAGTCCAGTGATAACTGCTGATAAACGTCCTGCAAGTGTCACAGCATATAATGCAGCAATAGCCAAAATTCAAAATGAAATTAATACTGCCAAAAATGAAGCAACTAATGTAATTGCAAATACTAATCCAACAGTAGCGCAAGTCAATGATGCCTTGGCTAAAATTCATGCTGTACAACCTAAAGTCGACGCAGCGAAAGCACAATTAGTACCAAAAGCTGATAATAGTACATTAAAACAAGCGAAAGCACAATTAGAACAAGCCATTGCGACGCCAGCTAGTACTGATGGTATGACCGCACAAACAACGCAAGTATACAATGAAAAATTAACAGCAGCTCGTCAAGCAATAGCAGCTGCACAACGTGTTATAGATAATGGTGATGCGACAGATCAAGATATTGCGCATGAAAAAGCACAAGTTGATCAAGCATTACAAGCCTATAATGCAGCTAAAGATGGTTTAAGAGCAGATAAAACAGCGTTACAAACTGCATACAACAAGTTGAATCAAGCAGTTGACACAGCCGACAAACGTCCAGCTAGTGTGACAGCTTACCAAAATGCAATGCATCAAATCCAAACAGAAGTAGATGCAGCGAAAGCACAGGCTAAAGGTGTCATTGATGATGCTAATCCTTCTGTGCAATCAGTTAAAGATGCCCTAGCTAAAGTGCAAGCTGTTCAAACTAAAGTCACAGCTGCGATTAATCAATTAGTGCCAAAAGCTGACAATAGTCAATTAGTACATGCCAAAGATCAATTACAAGCATCTATTAATCAAGTACCATCAACGACTGGTATGACAGCTCAAAGTGTCAATGACTATGAAGCTAAACAACGAGAGGCGCAAGCAGCAGTTACAGCAGCTAATAATGTCATCAATAATGGTGATGCCACAGAGCAACAAATTGCTGATGAAAAGACAAAAGTTGAACAAGCTTTAACAGCATTAAATGATGCTAAAGCACACTTAACAGCTGATGTTACTGCTTTACAAACTGCAGTTGCTAAATTAGACCGTGTTGGTACAACAACAGGTATGAAACCAGCGAGTGTCACAGCATATAACAATGCTTATAACGCTATTAGAAATGATATTACTAATGCCAAAAATCAAGCTAACACAGTGATTAACAAACCAATTCGTACAGTTAGTGAAGTGGAGCATGCGTTACAAGAAGTAAATCGCGTCAATAACGAGATTACCAATGCGATTAATCAATTGCATCCAAAAGAAGATAACAGTGCGTTACAAGCTGCCAAAGCTAAATTACAACAAGAACTTGCTAAAACAGTTTCAACTGATGGTATGACACAACAATCAATTGCTGCATACAATACAGCACGTCAACAAGCTGAAGCGGAAATCACACAAGCTGAATCTGTGATTAACAACGGTGATGCGACAGCACAACAAATAGCAACTGAGACGTCTAATGTTGATGCCAAAAATAGTAGTTATAAACAAGCAGTTGCTAACTTAACACCAGACACAGCACCGTTAACTACAGCACAAAATGCTTTAGAAGCTAGCATCAATGCACCAACTGACACAGTCGGTATGACACAAAGTTCATTAACTGCCTATAATGCGAAACTTGCAGCAGCTCGTCAAGCATTAAATGAAGGTAAAGCTTTATTAGCAGGTCATCCAACAGTTGCCGACATTCGTCAAGCTGTGACAAAAGATGACAATGCTAAAAATGAATTAGAACAAGCACGTCAACAATTAACACTTGATCGTCAGCCATACATTTCTGCGATTAATGGCATGACAAGCTTAAATGATGGTCAAAAAGCACAATATTTAACTCAAGTGAATCAAGCACCAAATCATGCACAACTAGAAAGTATTAAGACTAATGCAACAGACTTAAACGGTGCAATGAAAGCATTACGTGACAGTATTGCCAATCAACACGACGTTACTACAGGTGATAATTTCTTAAATGAAGATTCAGCAGAGCAAAATGCATATACATCTGCTGTAACTCAAGCGCAGCATGATATCGATCAAAATAACAATCCAATTATGGATAAGACAACAATCGAACAAGCAACACAACGTGTTAATACTGCTAGAACAGGTTTACATGGTGACCAAAAATTACAAGCAGATAAAACCAAAGATCTAGCAATTATTAAGCAATTATCAGCATTGAACCAAGCGCAACAAACTAAAGAACAACAATTGATTAATGCCGCTCATTTAAGAAGCCAGCTACCAACAATTGTTAGTGATGCACAAAGTCTTAATAATGCCATGCACCAATTGCGCAATAGTGTAGCAGATGATGCAACAGTTAAAGGTGAAAGTAAATACATTAATGCTGACGATAATTTGAAACACAATTATGATCAAGCTGTAACAGACGCTAATACTTTAATTGCGCAAACAGCTAATCCAACAATGTCAGCTACAGATGTACAAGCTAAAACGACTGCAGTAACAAATGCTAAAGCAGCATTAAATGGTGTTCAACGTTTACAAGAAGCAAAGACAGCAGCAATTAATCATATCAATGCGTTAAGTCATTTAAACCAATCACAAAAAGATGAAGAAGTAAAATTAGTTAATGCTAAAACAACTAAAACAGACGTAGCAACGCAACAACAACATGCTGATGATTTGAATACAGCAATGGGGCAATTAGCAAATGCCATTGCCAATCATTCACAAATAGTAGTTGGTACAAACTATGTCAATGCCGAAACATCAAAACAACGTGCTTATGACGATGCAGTGCGTGTAGCAAAAGCAACAATCGCACAAACAACAAATCCAACAATGGATAAAACAGATATCATTAATCAAGCTCAAAATGTTAGTCGTGCACAACAAGCATTAGATGGTGATACACGCTTAGCACAAGCGAAACAAGTTGCTATGCAGGCAATAAATAGCTATCAAGCCTTAAATAAACCACAAAGTGATAAGTTTAAAGCGGACATTACTGGCGCTAACACAATTACGTCAGTTGACCAACTTAAAGCTGACGCTAATACATTAAATAATGCCATGCAATCACTACGCGATAGTATTGCTAATAAAGCGGCTACAAAAGCAGCGATTAAATATGTTAACGCAGATAGTGCCAATCAAACAGCTTATGACAATGCAGTTTCAGCGGCTGAAGCAATTATTGGAGAGCAAAATAATCCAACAATGAATGCTGCAACAGTAACACAAAAAGCTAATGCTGTTACAACTGCAGACCAAGCGTTAAATGGTGAACAACGTTTAAGAGAAGCTAAACAAAACGCAGTCAACGAAATTACAGCATTACATGGTTTAAACAATGCTCAAAAAGACAAAGAAAAAGATTTAGTTAATGCTAAAACTACGATTACAGATGTCAATAGCCAGTTAGCTGATGCTAAATCTATTGATGGTGCTATGACAGCTTTACGTCAAAGTGTGGCAGATAATGCAACTGTCTTAAACAGTAGTAAATACATTAATGCTGATCAAGATAAGCAACGTGCATACAATGATGCAGTAACAGCTGCCAACGCCATCATTAATCAAACAGCAAACCCAACATTAACGAAAGCTGACATTGAACAACATACAACTGCTGTCAATAACGCTAACAATCAATTAAATGGTGTTGAAAGACTTGCACAAAGTAAAACAGCAGCTAAGCAAGCTATAGATGCAATGACATCATTAACACCAGCACAAAAAACTGCTGAAAAAGCATTAGTCGATGGCAAACAAACAATTCCAGAAGTAACTAGTCAACAACAAACAGCAAGTGACTTAGATACTGCGATGCAAGCCTTAAAAGCACAAGTTGCCAAAGAACAACAAGTAACGAATAGTTCTAACTATTTCAATGAAGACGCACAACAACAAAATGCTTACAATACGGCTATCCAAGCAGCGAAAGCAATAATTAATAAAGCTTCAAATCCAGACATAGATAAAGCAACAATTGAACATGCAACGCAAGCTATCGAACAAGCTACAAATCAATTGCATGGTGAAGATAAATTACATCAAGCACAACATGAAGCTAAAGCTGCAATCGCACAAATGCATGACTTAAATAATGCTCAACGACAAGCATTGAATAATCAAGTAGATCAAGCACAACGTCGTCAACAAGTTGCAGATACTAAAACATTGGCAACTGATTTGAATAATGCCATGACAGCATTAAAAGCAAGTATTGCTGATCAAGCAACAATCAAAGGTGATAGTAAATATATCAATGCAGATCAACAGCACAAAGATGCATATGATCAAGCATTACGCAATGCTGAACAAGCTATAGCTCAATCTTCAAATCCAACAATGACAAAAGCAGCGATTGAAGCATTAACGAATGCCGTGACTACTGCTAAAAATGCTTTAAATGGTCTTGGTCAATTAGCGGATGCCAAACGTGACGCCATTGCTAATATAGGTCAAATGCAATATTTAACACCTGCTCAACGTACTGAAGAAGAAACTCGTGTTAATAGAGCTACAACAATTGCAGCTGTTAACAATCAAGTACAACATGCCACTGAGTTAAATAATGCGATGAAAGGCTTACGCGATAGTGTTCACGACGTTGCTATTGTGAAAAAATCTAGCAACTATATTAATGAAGACAGTCAACAACAAACAGCATATGATAATGCCGTGACAACAGCTGAAAACACAATCAATGCGAACACTAATCCACAAATGGATAAGGCAGTCATTGAGCAACAAACAACAGCTGTGACTACAGCTTTTGGTAATTTACATGGTCAACAAAAACTGGAACATGATCAACAAGATGCTAATACAGCAATTGGTGCATTAAATCATCTCAATACACCACAACGTAATGCTGAAATTACAGCAGTCAATGCTGCTCAAACACGTCAGAAAGTAGCTGAAATCAAAGCTCAAGCAGAAGCCTTAAATACAGCTATGGGTCAACTACGAGCTAGCATTCAACATGATGCAACTACACGTATACAAAGTAAATATGTCAATGCTGATCAAGATAAGCAACAAGCATACAATACAGCAGTAACCAATGCACAAACGATTATTAATGAAAATGCAAATCCAACGATGGATAAAGATGCCATTATTGCTAAAGCAACAGCAGTGACACAAGCAGACAATGACTTAAATGGTGTTCAACGTTTACAAGAAGCGAAAGATGCAGCTAATCATGACATAGATCAACAAGATGCTTTAAATCAACCACAAAAAGATAAAGAAAAAGCATTAGTCAATGCCTTAGACACTAAAACAGCTGTTGCACAACAGTTAGCTACGGCTAAAGAATTGAATACAGCGATGGCAGCATTAAAACAAGCAGTTGCCGATAATGCTACAGTAAAACAACAAGGCAACTATACGAATGCTGACACAGCTAAACAACAAGCTTATAACCAAGCAGTAGATCAAGCCAATGCGATTATTAATGAAACAACTACAGCTACAATTTCTAAACAAGATATTGATAATAAAGCACAGGCCGTTAACCAAGCTAAACAAGCATTAAATGGAGATCAACGTTTACATGAAGCACAAGCACATGCCAACAGTTTGATTGATGGTTTGACTTCACTCAACCAAGGTCAAATCAATCATGAGAAAGCATCTGTTGCTGCTGCGACGTCATTACCACAAGTGACAGCTGCTGAAAATCATGCCACAGCATTAAATTCAGCAATGCAAGCACTTAAACAAAGCATTCAAGATGCACAAACAGTTAAAGCAAGTAGTAATTACTTTAATGAAGATACGCAACAACAACAGGCTTATGACAATGCTGTGATAGCTGCTCAAAATATCATTAACGATACTAATAATCCGCAGATGGATAAAGCTGAAATTGCTAAAGCAACTGAAGCGGTTAACAATGCTAAAGCTGCATTACAAGGTGAGCATAAATTGCAACAAGCTAAACAACAAGCTAACCAAGCCATTGGTCAATTACAATATTTAACTGATGCTCAACGTAACGCAGAAATTACAGCTATTAATCAAGCAGGAACTAGAACAGTAGTAGCTCAAAAACAAGCTGAAGCAGAAGCATTAAATACAGCAATGCAAGGATTACGACAAGCAATAGCTGATAAAGATGCTCTAAAACGTAAGAGCGAATACGTCAATGCTGATCCTACTAAACAAGCTGATTACGATACAGCAGTGCAAAGTGCAGAATCAATTATTAATGCACAACAAGGACCAGAATTGAATAAAGACGTTATTACAAGTAAGACAAATGCTGTCACTACTGCTAAAAATGCTTTAGATGGTGTGCAACAATTGCAACAAGCGAAGATTCAAGCTGAACATACAATTGATGGCTTATCATCATTAAGTGATGCTCAAAAAGCTAAAGAAAAAGAATTAGTCAACGCTAAAACATTACGTACAGAAGTTGCAACACAAGTACAACAAGCACAAAACTTAAATACAGCAATGCATGATTTACGTGACAAAGTAGGTCAACAACATGATGTAGAAACTAGCAGTAATTACATTAATGAAGACCAAGCTGAACAACATGCCTATGACAATGCGATTACTGCTGCAAATAATATTATTAATAAAACACAAAATCCTGACATAGACGAAGCAGCAATTAATCAAGCAACACAAACAATCACTAATGCTGTTAATGCTTTACACGGTGCAGATAAATTACAAGCAGATAAGACTAAAGCCAATACAGAAATTACAAATTTACCAAATTTAAATGCACCACAAAAAGCGCAAGAACAACAATTAGTTAATGCACAAGATACACGTGCAAAAGTTGCTGAACAATTAGCACATGCTAAAGCATTAGATACAGCTATGGGACAATTGAAACAAAGTGTTCAAGATAACGCACAAGTAAAAGCTGAGAGCAAATATATAAACGCTGATAATGCTAAACAACATGCTTATAATGATGCCGTGACAGCTGCTAACGATATTATTCATGAAACAACTGCTACTATGGATAAAGATGTCATTACTGCGAAAGCAACTGCCGTTGATCAAGCTAAACAAGCACTAAACGGTGTTGAACGTTTACGTCAAGCAAAAGCAGATGCTGCAAACACTATTAATAGTTTAGATGCCTTAACAACATTACAAAAAGATAAAGCTAAAGAAAATGTTAACAATGCTCAAACATTACCAGCAGTACAAAGTGCATTAAGTGATGCCCAACAATTAAACACAGCGATGCAGGCATTACGTCAAGCTATTAAAGATGTACAAGCAACTAAAGCTGAGAGCAAATACTTTAATGAAGATCCTAATGAACAACATGCCTATGATCAAGCTGTGGCTAATGCCCAAGCAATCATTGATGCAACAGCAAATCCACAAATGGATAAAGCTCAAATTGAACAATTAACTAATGCTGTTACGACAGCTAAAGCTAACTTACATGGTGATCAAAAATTAGCTACTGATAAACAACATGCAGTTAATGCAATCAAACAATTAGGAGATCTAAATAAAGCACAACGTGATGCTGAAATTGCAGCAGTCAATAATGCGACTAGACGTACAGAAGTGACAACAATTGACAATAATGCCACTGCGTTAAATGGTGCCATGACAGCATTAAAAGCATCTATTGCCGATGTCAACGCCACAAAAGCAGATGGTAACTATATCAATGCTGATCAAGCCAAAAAACAAGCTTATGATCAAGCAGTTGCTGAAGCTCAAGCGACTGAAGGTCAGCAAACACAACCAACATTAGATAAAGCAGCAATTGAAGCACAAACTGCGAAAGTATTAGCGACTAAACAATCGTTAAATGGAAATGGTCAATTAACTAACGCGAAACAAGCAGCTATAGCTGATATCGATGGTTTAACATCTTTAACAGATGCTCAAAAAAATGAAGAAAAACGTTTAATTAATGCAGCCGATACAACAACTAAAGTAACAGCTCAAGTAACACAAGCGACTGCGTTAAATGGTGCGATGAAAACATTACGCGATAACATCAAAGATAACCATACTATTGTCGCTAGTGGAAACTTTGTAAACGAAGATCAAGGACCAAAAGATAATTATACAAATGCAGTGAACGCAGCGAATACAATCATTAATGAGCAACATAATCCTGAAATGTCTGAACAAGCAGTTCAAAATGCAGCCAATGCTGTAACTACTGCCAAAGATGCGTTAGACGGTGATGGTAAATTACACCAACAACAATCAACAACAAATCATGATATTGATCAGTTACCTAACTTAACATCAGCTCAAAAAGATGCATTAAAAGCACAAGTCAATGCCGCAACATTGAGAACACAAGTTTCTGCAATAGAGCAACAAGCTAACGAACTCAATGGTGCAATGGGTACACTAAACCAATTAGTCAATAATAAAGATACGGTTAAAGCAAGCAGTAATTATGTCAATGAAGATCATAATGAGCAACAAGCATATGATGCAGCAATACAACATGCCGAAGATATCATTGCTAAGACGCAAAATCCAGAATTGACAAAAGCTAATATTGATAGTGCTGCACAAGCAATCGAACAAGCTATTGCAGGTTTACATGGTGAAACTAAACTACAACAATCGAAAGATACAGCGAAAGCAAATGTTAATAACTTACATGCCTTAAACACACCACAGCGCGATGCTGAAATTGCAGCTATTAACAATGCTACGACAAGAACTAATGTAACAACTGCAGAACAAGCAGCTAATCATTTGAATACAGCAATGCAAGCTTTGCGTGATAGTGTAGCTAATGTTAATACAATTAAAGGTCAAGGTAATTACATTAATGCTGATACTACTAAACAAACTGCCTATACGGATGCAGTGAACGCAGCGAATGCTATCATCAATGAAAATGGTCAACCAACTTTAGACCAAACAGTAATTGAGCAAAAGACACAAGCAGTTACTACTGCTGAGCAAGCTTTAGATGGCGATCGTCGTTTACAACAAGCAAAAGCAGATGCCAGTCAAACAATCGATGGCTTACAAGGTTTAAATACAGCACAACAAACAGCTGAAAAAGCCAATATTGACCAAGCTACGACGTTACCTGATGTAGCTAGTCAATTAGCACAAGCAAAAGAACTAGATACAGCAATGCAAGCATTACGTAATGAACTTAATAATGTTAATGCCACTAAATCAAGTAGCGATTACATTAACGAAGATGCTCAACCAAAAGCAAATTATGACGATGCTGTACAAGCTGGACAAAATATAGTTAATGCTTCTCCACAGGCAACAATGACGAAAGCACAAGTTGAACAAGCGCTTAATGCAATTACTCAAGCTAAAAATGCTTTACAAGGTTCACAAAAATTAGCACAAGCTAAGAGTGATGCTAATGCTGATGTCAATGGTTTAACACACCTAACACAAGCTCAAAAAGATAGCATCAATCATAGTATTAATGGCAAAGCAACAAGAACTGAAGTAGCACAAGTGTTACAACAAGCGAAAGACTTGAATGCGTCAATGGGTACGTTAAAAGATTTAGTTACTGATAGTAATCAAGTAAAACAACAAAGTAACTATATTAACGAAGACCCACAACAAAAAGCGAATTATGATAATGCTATCCAACAAGCAGAACAAATCATTGCTAAAACAACTAATCCAGTTGTAGATAACGCTACAGTTCAACAAGCTATAATAGCTATTAATACTGCTAAAAACGCATTAGATGGTGTAGCTAAATTACAACAAGATAAAACAACAACGAAAGCGACAATTGGTAATTTACAATACTTAACACCTGCTCAAATAACTAAAGCTCAACAATTAGTAGATGCTCAGGATACTAGAACAAATGTTGCAAACGAGTTACAACACGCACAAGACTTAAATAATGCGATGAAAGCTTTACGTGATAGTATCGCTAATGACAATACTGTTAAACAAAGCAGTGACTTTATTAACGAGGATCAACCTGAACAAACAGCTTATACAAACGCAGTACAAGCAGCTAACGATATTATTAGTGCGACATCAAATCCAGAGATGAATGCACAAACAGTTACGCAACGTGCGAATGAAGTAACAACAGCACAAGGTAATTTACATGGTCAAACTAAATTACAACAAGCGCAACAACAAGCCAATGCTGCGATTGATCAAATGACTAATTTAAATGGTCCACAACGAGATGCTGAAAAAGCACGAGTGAACCAAGCGCAAACACGTACTAAGGTTCAAGATATTAAAACTGAAGCTAGTGACTTGAATACATCAATGGGTAATTTACGTCAAAGCATTGCTGATTATAATCATGTATTAACTGAATCGAAATATATCAATGCGGATGCTGATAAACAACGTGCTTATACTGATGCAGTAAATGCTGCCAATAGTACCATTAATCAAGCAGCACCAGCAACATTAAATAAAACAGCAATTGATAATCAAGTATCAGCTGTAACTACAGCGAATAATGATTTAAATGGTGTTGCTAAACTAGCTGAAGCCAAAGCCAATGCTAATCAAACAATTGATGGTTTAACAGCGTTAAATGATCCACAAAAAGTAGCTGAAAAACAAGCAGTGACAAATGCAACAACATTAGGTCAAGTTCAACAACAAGTGACGCATGCTGAAGAATTGAATACAGCAATGCAAGCTTTACGAGATGGCGTTAAAGATGTGGCTAAAGTCAAAGCTAGCAGCAATTACTTCAATGAAAATACACCTAAACAACAAGCGTATGATCATGCTGTAGATGCTGCCAATGCAATTATTAACGCAACTACTAACCCAGAACTTAATAAAGATGCTGTAACACAAGCTTTAACTGCAGTGACGCAAGCTAAAGCTGATTTACACGGTGAAGATATCCTTCATCAAGAACAACAAGCAGCCAATCAAACAATTGATGGTTTAACACATTTAACAAATGCTCAACGTCAAGCTGAAAAAGATTTAATTAATGCTGCCACACATCGTCCTGAAGTCGCTCAACAATTACAACAAGCACAAAACTTAGATACAGCAATGGGTGCATTACAAGCCTTAGTTGATGCTGAACATGATGTTTTAACAAGTAGCAATTATATTAATGAGGATCCAGATAAGCAACACGCTTATACAACTGTGATTCAAGCAGCTAAAGATGCAATAGCTAAGACAAATCAACCAGTATTACAAGCTGCTGATATTAATCAATTAGCTCAAGCGATTACACAAGCTAAAGATGCATTACAAGGTGAACAAAAATTACAACAAGCCAAACAAGATGCCTTAGCACAAATTGCCAAACTTGCAGACTTGAATCCAGCACAACGTCATGACATTGAAGCACAAATCAATGGTGCAACAACTCGTAATGATGTAACACAACATGTCAATGATGCAACAGCAATTAATAATGCTATGACAGCATTGAAGCAATCCATAGCTGATGAGCAACAAACTAAACAAAGCAGTGATTACATTAATGAAAATCCAGACGCCAAAACTGCTTACGATAACGCTGTTCAAGCAGCTAAAGATCTGTTGAATCAACAAGGTAATGCTACAATGCAACCAAGTCAAATTGAACAAGTGATGCATAATGTTGAACAAGCGAAACACAACTTGCATGGTGCTGACAAATTAGCTAATGATAAAGCAGCAGCGAAAGCACACGTTAATGTTTTAGCAGATTTAAATGCACCACAACGTCAAGCATTAATCGATGCAATTGATAAGGCGCCAACAAGACAAGTCGTTGCTGATAAACAAACACTTGCTGATGATTTGAATACAGCAATGGGTGCATTAAAAGGAAGTATTGCAGATGCGGCACAAACAAAACAATCTGGTGCCTTTGTCAATGCAGATCCTGCCAAACAACAAGCCTATGAACAAGCAGTGCAAGCAGCACAAGAGTTGATTAACCAATCAACGGGTACACCTGTACTTGTTAAAGCAGCAATCGAAGGCAAAACATCGACTGTAACAGATACAAAAACTGCCTTGAATGGTAATCAAAATTTAATTGATGCTAAAAACAATGCAAATCGTACGATTGATGGCTTAACATATTTAACACCAACACAAATAGCAAAAGAAAAAGAATTAGTTAATCAAGCCACTACCAATACGGCTGTCACACAACAAGTTCAAAGTGCCACAGCTTTAAATGACGCAATGAAAGCACTACGTGAAAAAGTAAATGCGCAAAATCAAGTTCACGCGACAAGTAATTATGTCAATGAAGATCAAGGACCTAAACAAACATATGATCAAGCAATAACAGCTGGTCAACAAATCATTGATAATACAACCAACCCAACATTAAATAGTCATGACGTTGATCAGGCAGTTAATACGATTGATAACGCTATTCAAGCATTACACGGTGAACAAAAACTGCATGATGCTCAACAACAAGCGAAACAAACCGTTGGACAATTATCTAACTTAAATAGTGGACAACAACAAAGTGCCGATCATGATATCGATGCAGCGACAACACGTAGTGATGTTCAAAGTCGATTACAACAAGCACAAGCACTGAATAACGCTATGGGTGATCTAAGAAACTTAGTTAACGCGAAAGACCAAGTTCATGCAACAAGTGATTATATTAATGAAGATAGTGCTGAACAAGCTGCATATGACAATGCGATTGCCAAAGCACAAGCAATCATTGATAATACGCAACAACCAGTTAATAACAAAGCGGAAATTGATCAAGCTATTCAACAAATTAATGACGCTAAAAATAATTTACATGGCTCAACTAAATTAGCAAATGATAAAACGACTGCAACAGCTGAATTAGCTAAACTTTCAGCATTAAATCCAGCACAACGTCAAACAATTGAACAACAAATTACTAGTGCTGATACAAGAACAGCTGTAACACAGCATTTAGATGCAGCCAAAGTATTAAATACAGCTATGCAATCTTTAAGAGATAAAATTGCTAACAAGGATCAGGTGAAACAAAGTAGCGATTACATTAATGAAAATCAACCTGAACAACAAGCGTATGATACAGCTGTAACTAATGCTCAAAACACAATTGATCAAACAACAGCACCTACGATGGATCCAGCTCAAGTAAATCAATTAGCAACCAATGTGACAACAGCCTTTAACAATTTGCATGGTTCACAAAAATTAGCGGCTGACCAAGCGGCAGCAGTTCAAGCAATTAATGCTTTAACAGATTTAAATGCACCACAACGACAAGCATTGATTTCAGCTGTCAACAATGCAGACACTAGAACAAAAGTAGCTGACGAAAAAGATAAAGCACAACAATTGAATACAGCTATGCATGATTTACGTCAAAGTATCGCTAATAAAGATCAAGTGAAACAACAAAGTAAATATGTCAATGCTGATACACCAGAACAACAAGCTTACGATACAGCTGTCACAGATGCTGAAGCCATCATTAATCAAACATCTTCACCTACATTAGACAAAGCAGAAGTAGAAGCGAAGACGGCAGCAGTAACATCTGCAGAACAACATTTAGATGGTGATGCTAAGTTAGCACAAGCTAAGGCTGATGCAAATAATACGATTGATCAGTTAACTTCATTAACAGATGAACAAAAAGCTAAAGAAAAAGAATTAGTGAATGCAGCAACAACGCGTACTGACGTAACTGCGCAAACAACTAAAGCAACTACTTTAAATGGTGCAATGGAGGCACTACGTCATAGCATTCAAGATAATCAAGCGATAAAAGCAAGTAGCAATTACATTAACGAAGATCCATCAGTACAACAAGCATATGATCAAGCAGTACAACATGCGAAAGATATTATAGCTAATAGTCCTAATGTCATCATTGATCAACAACAAGTTGAACAAGCAACTCAAAGTGTTGATACAACAAAAGCAAACTTGCACGGTGAACAAAAATTAGCTCATGATAAACAACAAGCAGACAATACGATTGATACGTTAAATCATTTAACTGCAGCACAACAAGCAGCTGAAAAAGCTAAAGTTGATGCTAAACAAACAAGGGATGAAGTTAAAGCACAATTACAACAAGCACAAGCACTTAACACTGCAATGGAAACATTACACAACCTAGTTAATGCTAAAGACCAAGTTCACAATGATAGTAACTATATAAACGAAGATCAAGGTCCGAAAGATGCGTATGATAATGCAATTAAAGCTGCTGAAGCTATTATTGCTAAAACAACTAACCCTGATACAGATGTTGATGTCATTAATCAAGCGGCACAAAACATCACAACAGCTAGAGATGCTTTACAAGGTGCTAATAAATTACAACAAGACCAAACACAAGCAACGACTACTGTTGATGGATTGACAGCTTTAAGTGATGCACAACGTCATGCTATAAAAGGTCAAGTTGCAGCGGCAACAACAAGAGACAAAGTTACAGAAGTAGTGACGAATGCGCAACATCTAAATGCAGCTATGCAAGCACTACGTGATGAAGTAGCGAAAGTAGATCCAATAAAAGCAACAGGTAATTACATCAATGCATCACAAAATAACCAAGATGCTGTTAATCAAGCACAACAAGCAGCAAATCAACTTATCAATGAAGCGAACAATCCAGTGTTAACACCTAGTCAAGTGACATCCGTGAAAGACCAAGTTGCTAACGCCATTAAAGCACTTGATGGTAATAGTAATTTAGCAAATGATAAGTTAGCTGCTGAACAAGCTATAGACGCTATGTCTGGTTTAACAACAGCTCAAAAAGCGAAAGAAAAAGAATTAGTGAATGCAGCAACAACACGTGGCGAAGTGAATCAAGTAAAAGCCCAATCTGCTGAATTGGATAACACAATGCAAGCATTGAAACAAGCTGTTGCAGAACAACAACATGTTAGAGATGGCAGCAATTATTTCAATGAAGATCAAGGACCAAAAGATGTGTATGATCAAGCAATCCATGATGCTGAAGCATTAATTAATAAACAAACAGACCCAGTCATTGATAAAAATGCTGTAATTAACGCTTTAAGTCAAATTAATAATGCTAAAGATGCATTACATGGCGACGATAAATTAGCACACGATAAACAAGATGCATTAACTCAACTAGCTGGTTTACAAGATTTAAATCAAGCGCAACGTCAACAACTTGAACATGATATTAATCAAGCACCAACTAGAACAGAAGTAGCAACTAAATTAGCTCAAGCACAAGCATTGAATAGTGCCATGACAAATTTACGTAACGGTATCAAAGATCATACTCAAGTTGAAGCGGATTCTAAATTCATTAATGAAGATCCAACGCAACAACAAGCATATACTGATGCAGTTGCACATGCTCAAGGTTTAATGGGTGAAACATCAAACCCAACAATGTCTGTTGATACAATTAACAATGCATTACAAGCTGTCAACCAAGCGAAAGATAATTTACATGGTGATACTAAATTGCAAAATGCTAAAGATAGTGCGAACCATGACATTGATCAATTATCATCGTTAACGACAGCTCAACAACAAGCTGAAAAACAACTTGTGACAAATGCTACGACACGCGATCAAGTAGCGGCACAACTTACGAAAGCACAAGATTTAAATAATGCGATGACGGCATTACGTAATAGTATCCAAGATCAAAATGCTATTAAACAAAGTAGTAATTATGTCAATGCAAATCAACCACAGCAACAAGCTTATACTGATGCTGTAGCTCATGCAGAAGGAATTATAAATGCTACTACTAACCCAACATTAGATAAAGATGCAGTTGAGCAAGCAACAAACGCTGTAGCACAAGCTAAACAAAATCTTGATGGTCAAGCGCAACTAGCACATGATAAAACAACGGCTAATGCAACATTAGGTCAATTATCAAGCTTAACTGATTTACAACGTCAACATTTAGCAGATGAAATCACAAATGCATCGACAAGAACAGATGTCGCTAATATAGTTAATAAAGCACAAGACTTAAATAATGCGATGACAGCGATGAGACATAGTATCCAAGATGCCGATCAAGTGAAACAAAGTAGTAATTTCATTAATGAAGATCAACCTCAGCAAGATGCTTATACTAATGCAATAAAAGCTGCCAATGATCTGATTAATGCGACTACAAATCCAGCTATGGATAAAGCAATAGTTGACCAAGTGACACAACGTGTTACACAAGCGCAAGCTGCATTAAATGGTGCACATAAATTACAAGTTGATCAATCAACTGCGACACAAACGATTAATGGTTTACCTGACTTGAACCAAGGTCAAAAGGATGCCTTGAACCATGATATTGATCAAGCATCAACACGAGAACAAGTGAAACAACTTGTTGCCAAAGCACAAGATTTGGATAATGCCATGAATACGTTACGCAGTGAAGTTGCTAAGAAAGATCAAGTAAAACAAAGTAGTGATTACATCAACGAAGACCCTGCACAACAACAAGCATATGATGATGCTGTTAAGAAGGCAGAAGACATCATTAATGGTACAAATGTTACTGTTGATAAAACTGCGATAGATCAAGCTTTAGCAGATGTTGAAGCGGCTAAACAAGCACTTCATGGCCAAGATAAATTAAATAAAGATAAACAAGATGACAAACAAACAGTCAATAATTTACCAGATTTAAGCCAACAACAAAAAGACGCGATTAACAATGCTATCACATCAGAACCAACAAGAACTGGTGTCGCTGAACAGATTAACAAAGCACAAGCATTAAATAATGCGATGCATGACTTGAAAGATTCAATCGCACATAAAGATGATGTATTGAACAGCAGTAACTTTACTAATGAAGACCCAGCACAACAACAAGCATATAAAGATGCAATGAAAAAAGCTGAAGATATCATTAATGGCATTAATCCTACAACAGATAAAAATGAAGTAGAACAAGCTCTGAATGATGTCAAACAAGCAGAAGCAGCACTCCATGGCCAAGATAAACTTGATAAAGATAAAAATGATGCGAAAGATGTAGTAGCAAAACTTGATGCGTTAACAGATGCTCAAAAAGCAGCTATCAATCAAGCGATTGATCAAGCACCTGCAAGAACAACTGTCAATAATATCATTGCCAATGCGACACAATTAAATCACAGTATGCAAGATTTAAATGATTTGGTTAATCAAGCACAACAAACTAAGACAACGCCTAATTATATTGATGCGACTGCAACTAATAAACAAGCTGTTGATCAAAGCTTGAATGAAGCTGAGCGATTAATTAATAAAGTTACAGGTCCAGATACAAGTCAAACAGATGTACAAACAGCGATTGACAAGTTAAAACAAGCTCTAAATCATTTAGATGGTGATGCACAAGTTGCTAAATTCAAAGATCAAGCTAAAGCACATATTAATCAATTGCCAGCATTAAATGACAAACAAAAACAAGCCTTTAATAAAGCTGTTGATGCTGTACCAACAATCAATAAAGTAAATAATATTGTTAAATTAGCTGATAAAGTCAATGATGTTATGGCTAAGTTAAAAGATTTAATAAATAAATATCCTGACATTACAGCAAGTAATAATTATACGCAAGCTGATAATGACAAACAGCAAGCTTATAATCAAGCGATCAATGATGGTCGACAATTAGCTAATGGTAATAGTCAATTAACTGCTAAGATTAAACAAACTATTGATAAAATTAAACAAGCCATAGATGCATTAAATGGTAATGAAAAACTTGCTAATACTAAAGCTAATGCACTACAAACGATTGATCATTTGAATGCTTTGAATGATGCTCAAAAAGCGCAAGCCAAAGCGAACATAAATCAAGCTAATGATATACCAACAGTAAATAAAGTAGTGAGTGATGCAACGTCATTAAATGATGCTATGAAGGCTTTACAACAAAGTGTTGATACAAATGAAAATAAAGTTAAAAATAGTATTTCATATCAAAATGCAGATAAAGATTTACAACAAGCCTTTGATCAAGCATTAGACATTGCTAAAAATGCGTTGAATCCTACGACTGGAAGTGCATTAGATAGTAATCAAGTAAATCAATTAGTACAAGCAATTGATAACGCTAAACAAGCATTAAATGGTGAGCAACGTTTGGCAGATAGTAAAGCTAACGCCCTTGCACAACTTCAACATTTAGCTGAAGCACAAAAAGATGCAATCAATCATGCTAATGCTACTGAACAATCTAAACAACAAGCAATTACACAAGTTGATCAAGCATTAGCGCAAGCAATAAATAATCTAAACAATGCTCAATCCAATAATGATGTTGATCAAGTAATAGCTAATGCTAATACAATAATTCCATCAATCCATGCTGATGAATTACCAAAAGCTAAACTTGATGCTAAAGATGAAATAACACAATTAAGTAATTCACTGATTAATGATATTAACAACAATAATCATCTAACTACGAGTGAAAAAGAAAAACTTAAAGATTTAGTTAATCAGGCTTTAGCACAAGCAAATAGTGCAATTAATGATGCAGCAACTAAAGATGCCATTAATCAAGCTAAAGAGCAGTTTAAAGATGCATTACAAACGATTAAGGATTTAATTAATGATAAAGAAGCTGCAAAACAAGCTGTTGAAGATTTAGTTAATAAGAAACGTCAAGAAATAGAACAAAATCCAGATTTAACGGATGCTCAACGTCAAAATGCCTTAAAAGCACTGGAAGATGCTCGTCAACAAGCATTATCAAACATTGAAAATGCTTTAACTAGTGATCAATTAACACATGACTTAAGCAATGATTTGAATAACATAGCTAATGTAACGATTTGGGATACTGACCATAAAGCATTAGTACATGATCTTCCTGCATTATCAATTCAAGACGCTTTAGTTAAAGGTAAGATAACTGTTTATCGAGATGATAAAATTACTAAGAAACAGGTATTAGAACATTTAGATTTAAACGATGATATTAAAGCAGATGTTATTTTAATACCACCAACTAACAAATTATCTGATTCGTTAAATGCGGTAGTCGTTGTCACTTTAGCTGATGGTACAAATACCATCATAAAAGTACCGGTTGTAGTTGTTGAATCACCATTAAATATTGCGAAAGCTGACGCTAAGCAACAAATAACAACACAAGGTACTGTTAAGAAACAACAAATTCAACAACTGCCTAAGTTAACATCAGCACAAAAAGATGCTATTAATAAAGTGATTAACCAAATTATTGCGAATGCACTATCAGACATTAATAAAGCTACATCTGTGAAACAAGTCGAACAAATTACACAACATGCACTTGATCAATTAACAAACTTAAATCCTAATGAAGTGATTAAAGCTTTAAATAAATCTCAGGCACAAAATATAGCACAACAACAAATTAGAAAAGCTGCTGCTAATAAGATAAATGAGATTATAGGTAATCCTTTTGTAACTGATTTAGATAAAGGACAAATGATTAGTCATGTTCAACAAATAGAGCAAAATACTATTAAGGCCATTCATAATGCAAGTACTATAGCAGATGTCTATAAAGCATTGAATATAGGCTTACAACAATTGGCAAATATCGTATTACCTAATGGACCTCATTTCATTACAAGTGATGTCGATGCAGTTCATAAGATTGCCAACTTGTCAAATCGTTTTGGTGATTTACACGATTCATATTTAAATGATCATTTAGTGTTAAATGGTGCTAACGGTGCAGATAAAGATAACAAAGATAAAGCACACAACGCTAAAGAGCGTCCAGTAGCAAATACAAATCACTTAATAGACAATATTATTAGTACACTTGAAAAATCAATTGGTGCAGCTGCAATAGGTGGCATTTTCACAAGCTTATGGTTAATTTTAGCTAAGAGAAGACGTAAAGAAGATGAAGAAGAAACGGAAGATAGTAACGTCAATAAAGATAATGATTTAAAAGCTACTTTAAACCCAAGTGATCTATTAGTAGGAACTAAACGTAAAAAAGAAGAACAATCATCTTTAGATGTAGATGATTTAAATCCAGATCATTTATTAGTTGCTACTAAACAAAAGAAAGATTCACAAGATAAACAACAAACTAAAGTAAAACAATCTTCTTCTGAGACAAAAACAAAGAACACTGATAAACGTCAAACCAAACAACCAAAAAAAGCAGCAAATACCACAAAACAAAGTAGTAACAAACAATCTAAACAAACTACAACAAAGAGAAAAAATAACAAAGTAGTAGCTAAAAGAAAGAAAAAGAAAAGTAACAACAAGAAAAAATAACTTTTCAAAATAAAAAGAGACGGTAGGAATAACTTGAATTCCTGCCGTCTCTTTTATAATTAAACTTATTTCAATTTATAAAAAAGTATATCTTTTTCACTAGCTGCTATTTTCAATACTACCACCATATTATCGTTGATTATCATTTTTTAGTCATTTTGTACAATGCTTGTTTAGCATGATGATTCGCTTCTTTATTTTGATCACGTGGGATCCACTTGATAAACATCAAATCAAAACTTTGTTCTAATATAGACATTTGATCGAAATAAGGTTTGAATTTTGAATTTTTCGTAAAGCCTTTATCAACACTATCAGCAATAACCTTGGAATCTGTATACAATAAGGCAGTCGTTACATTTAATGATCTAGCATGTTCTAAAGCACGAATAAATGTTGCCCATTCAGCACTGTGATTATCCATAACGCCTAAATCATGAGTATAGACATACTTTTCTCCATTTTCATTAATGATAATGCCACATGCACTATTGCCAGGATTACCACTTGTTGCAGCATCAAAATAAATTTGCGCCATTGATTGTCATCCTCTTTGTTAAATATTTGTAGTTATTGTATCAAACTGATGTCATCATTGTTAATGAAATGATCTCAAACAAAATAACACCAACTAAGAACTTCTAATTCCTAGTTGGTGCTGTCATTTATATAATTAATAGCCTTCATCTAATTTTTGTATTTTACCTTTACGATAAAATGATTTAGCAATATAGCCGAATGGCACGTTGAAGATTGTGGATACTAATTTAAGTATATATGTCGTAATAAAGATTTCGAAGACAGCTGCGTTTGGCAAACTACCTAAGAATGCAATCGTTACAAACAATGCGGTATCAATAATTGAACTGATAATCGTACTACCATATGCTCTAATAATAAATGTTTTATCTGAACTAAAGATCTTTTTAATAATACTAAAAATAAAGACATCTATATGTTGACCAATAATATAAGCGATAATTGAGCCTAGGGCAATTCTTGGTACGATATTGAAAATCGTTTCAAGTCCTTGTTGAGCAACATCATCAGCTGATGGTATAAATTGTAAAGATACTTGCATGACGATAATCATTACTAATGTTGATGAGAATCCTAGCCATACAGCACGTTTAGCTACTTTTCTACCGTAAATATCATTTAAAATATCTGTAGCTAAATAAATAGAGGCAAACATGACATTACCTAATGTTGCTGAAATACCAAATATTTCGACTGTTTTAATAACTTGAATATTAGCAATGATCGTACCTATGGCTACCCAAGCGATTAAACCTTGTTTACCAAAAGCGCGATACATTAAAACCATTAAAATAAAGGTGATAATAAAGGAACATAGTCCTAATAATTCATTATACATTGTTTAATTTCCTCCTAAATTTTGATAATGCGGGTGTTTAGAAACCGCTCAATAAACAACCTAATTATTTTACAGAAAATCATAGACATTAGCAATAGACAATTCATAAAATTAAAACAAAATATATACAATCGTATTATTCAAATCAATGAGCTAAAGATGTTATAATATCGTTATGCTAATTTAAATTAACAAACACTCGTTAACAAGATTGCAATAACTTGTTATGTGTATAAAGGAAGTGTTAGTCATTTTAACTTATTCTGAACAAAATGCACTCGCAAAAATAGATGACTTAATGAATACTTATTGCAATCAATGCCCAATTAAAACGACTATACGTAAAAATGAAGGCAAGACAAAAGCGCATCATTTTTGTATCAATGAGTGTTCAATAGGAAAACAAATTAAACAATTAGGAAATGAACTTCAATAGGAGGAAGTCTAATGCAAATATTATCAATTTCAGAAACACCGAATCATAATACTATGAAGATCACTTTAAATGAGGCGAGAGAAGGTATGACTTCTGACACTTATACTAAAGTGAGTGATGAACAACCACAATTTATTAATGATATTTTAAACATTGACGGAGTTAAATCAATTTTTCATGTTATGGATTTCATTTCTGTAGATAAAGACAATGATGCAGATTGGGAGTCTCTTTTACCTAAAATTGAAGCTGTATTCAATTAAGGTTTAATGTATTTAACGGGGGAATAAAGAATGGAAATCATTCGTGTTGAACCAACGCCAAGTCCAAACACTATGAAAGTAGTTTTGAATTTTAAACGACAAGATAATAAATCAGCTACGTATACAACAATTAATGATGAACAACCACAATATATTAATGATTTATTGGCTATTGAGAATGTTAAGTCAATTTTTCATGTTATGGATTTTCTTGCGATTGATAAAGTACCAAGAGCAAATTGGGAAGACGTCTTACCGAAAATTACTGCAACGATAAATACGGAACAAGATATTGCATCATCAGAACCTACACCAGACTCTCATTATGGTGAAGTTAAGGCTGAAGTCCTCACCTTTAAAGGAATTCCATATCAAATTAAATTAACTACTAATAACGAAGAAAAACGGAAACAATTACCAGAAGTATACGTTGATAGTATGCTTGCAGCACAACAAGACCATGATAACGTTGTTTTTATGAGAAAGTGGCTAGATCTAGGTGTCAGATATGGTGATATGGAAGACGTTATGTCTGACATCATGGAAGAAGTTACAGCTATTTATCCAACTGAACAATTAGATAACATGGTTAAAGAAGCACTTGCTACATCTGTAACTGTCCCTGAACCAGTCTATAATAGAGTGACATTAACTGAATATCAACAAGCTGGCGACTGGAAAGAGAGACTTAGAATGTTAAATCAGTTCCCAACACCAACATTCAACGATCTTCCTGTATTAGAGACTGCACTACAAGAAGACAAAGTTCCTCTCAGACGACAAGCTATTGTCTTATTAGGTATGATTAATGATGAAGCTGTATTACCTTATATTTATCAAGGTTTACATGATAAGAGTCCGGCAGTCAGAAGAACTGCTGGTGATTGTATTAGTGATTTAGGATATCAACAAGCTTTACCTGAGATGGAACAGCTGTTAGATGACCCTCAAAAAATTGTTAGATGGCGTGCAGCTATGTTTATCTTTGATGAAGGTAACGAACAACAATTAGCATCATTAAAAGCACATGTCGATGACCCAGCATATGAAGTTAAATTGCAAATAGAAATGGCTATTTCTCGTATTGAGAATGGGGACGAAGCTTTAGGATCAGTTTGGAAACAAATTGCCAATAGAAATAAATAATATGGAGTGATAATAATGAATGCCTATGATGCATATATGAAAGAAATTGCACAACAAATGCGCGATGAACTTACTCAAAATGGCTTTACTAGTCTAGAAAATGAAAACGATGTTAAAGATTATATGGCTCAAGTGAGCGACGACGATACAACATTTGTAGTTATTAATTCTACTTGTGGTTGTGCGGCTGGTTTAGCAAGACCTGCGGCAGTAGCTGTAGCAACGCAAAATGAATATAGACCAACGCATACTGTTACTGTATTTGCTGGTCAAGATAAAGAAGCAACATCAGCAATGAGAGAATATATTGGTCAAGCACCATCAAGCCCTTCATTTGCTTTATTTAAAGGTCGTGATTTAGTACATTTTATGCCACGTGAACATATCGAAGGCAGAGATATCAATGATATTGCAATGGATTTAAAAGATGCCTTTGACGAAAATTGTCAATAATCATTATAAAGGATAAGCATTCATTAAAGGTAATGGAATAAGTCATTAGTAGTAAATGTAACATATTTGTTTATTGGTATATCAACTCAGGAAGCTGAAAATATTAAATACCATATTTAATCATTTATTATGGCATTATTCTACTCAAACATTAATGAACTGTTTTATCCTTTTTTTAATATATTTAAATAACAATGCCATTAAATATCCATAATTGAGTAAAGTTATCCAATTTATTAAAAATATGATATAGGTTAAACTTTCATTAACTATGATATTTCACTTAAAATGTATATAATAAGACGTTTAACTAAAGTAACTATATCGACTAATAATCGAATGAAAGATAAACTGATAAATTGAGGTGTTTAATATATGCTAAATTCATTTGATAAGGCATATCATGATTTGTGTGAAGAAATTTTAGAAATAGGAAATAAACGAGATGACCGTACCCATACAGGTACAATTTCAAAATTTGGACATCAATTACGTTTTGATTTGTCTCAAGGGTTTCCACTATTAACTACCAAAAAGGTATCGTTCAAATTAGTTGCTACTGAATTACTATGGTTCATTAAGGGCGATACTAATATTCAATACTTATTAAAATATAACAATAACATTTGGAATGAATGGGCTTTTGAAAATTACATTCAGTCAGATGATTATCATGGTCCAGACATGACTAATTTTGGTCACAGAGCACTTGAAGATCAAGACTTTAATGAACAATATAAAGAACAAATGAAGATGTTTAAAACACGTATCCTTGAGGATGATGATTTTGCTCGCAAATATGGTGATTTAGGTAATGTGTACGGAAAGCAATGGCGAGATTGGGAAGATAAAGACGGAAATCATTTTGATCAATTAGCAACTGTTATTGAGCAAATCAAACATAATCCAAATTCAAGACGACATATTGTGTCAGCATGGAATCCAACTGAAATTGATACCATGGCGCTCCCTCCATGTCATACAATGTTCCAATTTTATGTGCAAGATGGAAAATTAAGTTGTCAATTATATCAAAGAAGTGCAGACATCTTTTTAGGTGTACCATTTAATATAGCAAGTTATGCGCTATTAACACATTTAATTGCTAAAGAATGTGGTTTAGAAGTGGGTGAATTTGTCCATACATTTGGAGATGCCCATATTTATTCAAATCATATCGATGCGATTGAAACACAACTTGCAAGAGATAGCTTTAATCCTCCTACATTAAAGATTAATTCAGATAAATCTATATTCGACATTAACTATGAAGATTTAGAAATTGTTAATTATAAATCTCATCCAGCAATTAAAGCACCAATTGCTGTTTAAAAGTATTATAAATGGTCAATTATATATAAATACAACTAGAAATAATGTAGTCATTGTCACTATTTTGTTAAACGGTTTCAATTTTTAATAAAAATTAATCGTTGAAACATACTTCAATAACTAAATTATGTTAAATTAAAGATAACTTATATTAAAAGACAAGCAACTGAGAATAGGAGGAGACATATGACGTTATCCATATTGGTTGCACATGATATGCAACGCGTTATTGGCTTTGAAAATCAATTACCTTGGCATTTACCTAATGATTTAAAACATGTCAAACAGCTTTCAACAGGTCATACTCTAGTTATGGGAAGAAAAACATTTGATTCAATTGGCAAACCTTTGCCAAATCGACGCAATGTTGTATTAACTTCTAATCCTAACTTTAACGTTGAAGGTGTTGATGTGATACATTCATTGGATGAAATTAAGGATTTACCAGGGCATGTTTTTGTCTTCGGAGGTCAAACATTATTTGAAGAAATGATTGATGAAGTGGATGATATGTATATTACAGTTATTGAGGGCAAATTCCGAGGCGATACATTCTTTCCACCATATACATTCGAAGATTGGGAAGTGGAATCATCAATTGAAGGTCAACTTGATGACAAAAACACCATTCCACATACCTTTTTACATCTAGTTCGTAAAAAATAAAGGGGAGAAATTTTATGACTAAACAAATTATTGTTACAGATTCAACATCGGATTTGTCTAAATCATTTTTAGACCAACATAATATTCATGTCATTCCATTAAGTTTAACGATAGATGGACAATCATTTATTGACCAAGTGGATGTTACATCTGCTGAGGTAATAGACCGTATCGAAGCCGATGAGGATGTTAAAACAAGTCAACCGCCGATTGGTGAGTTTATTTCAACTTATGAAGAATTAGGCAAAGATGGCGCTGAAATTATTAGTATCCATATGTCTTCAGGTTTAAGTGGTACTTACAACACTGCATATCAAGCCAGCCAAATGGTTGATGCCAATGTTACAGTTATAGATTCAAAATCTATTTCCTACGGTTTAGGCTATCAAATTGAACATTTAATTGAATTGGTTGAACAAGGTAATACAACTGAAGATATCGTTGCTGACTTAGAAATGTTTCGACAAAATATTAAACTTTTTGTAGTTATTGGGCAATTAAATCAATTGATTAAAGGCGGCAGAATTAGTAAAACAAAAGGTTTAATAGGGAATATTATGAAAATTAAACCTATAGGTACGTTAGATGACGGTCGTCTAGAACTTGTGCATAATGCGAGAACACAAAATAGTAGTATTCAGTATTTGAAAAAAGAAATAACTGAATTTTTAGGCAATCATCAAATTAAATCAATTGGTGTTGCTCATGCCAATGTCATTGAATTCGTAGATAAATTAAAGAAAGTATTTAATGATGCTTTTCAAATTAATGAATACGATGTCAATGTGACTACACCGGTTATTTCTACACACACAGGTCAAGGTGCTATCGGTCTTGTAGTACTTAAGAACTAATTTAAGTTTTATCGATGTGAATTACTTTCAATAATAAAAGTTATAGACTACATTAATAATTAGATAGATAGGAGGTAATTCAAATGGCAACGGAATATGCAACACTTGCAGGTGGATGTTTTTGGTGTATGGTTAAACCATTCACTACATATCCAGGTATTAAAAGTGTAGTTTCTGGATATAGTGGTGGTCATGTTGAAAATCCAACATATGAACAAGTTTGTACAAATCAAACAGGACATGTTGAAGCTGTTCAAATCACTTTCGATCCAGATATTACATCATTTGAAGATGTTTTAGCTATTTATTTTAAAACGTTTGACCCAACAGATGACAAGGGGCAGTTTTTTGATAGAGGTGAAAGTTATGAGCCAGTTATTTTTTATCATGACGAACACCAAAAACAAGCAGCAGAATTTAAAAAGCAACAGTTAAATGAACAAGGTATTTTCAATAAGCCGGTGATTACACCTATTAGACCATATAAAAATTTCTATCCAGCTGAAGACTATCATCAAGATTACTACCGAAAGAACCCTATGCATTATAATCAATATCAACGTGGTTCAGGACGTAAAGCATTTATAGAATCACATTGGGGGAATCAACATGATTAAAAAAGATAAAAATGAATTAACAGATATGGAATACTTAGTTACACAAGAAAACGGTACAGAACCACCATTTCAAAATGAATATTGGAACCATTTTGATAAAGGGATTTATGTAGACAAAATTTCTGGCAAACCATTATTTACTTCTGAAGAAAAGTTTCATTCAGATTGTGGTTGGCCAAGTTTTTCCAAAGCCTTAAATGATGAAGACATTGTTGAACTAGTTGATAAATCATTTGGTATGGTGAGAACAGAAGTGAGAGCTGATGACTCCAATAGTCATTTAGGTCATGTTTTTAATGATGGTCCAAGAGAAAGTGGTGGCTTACGTTATTGTATTAATTCAGCTGCCGTTCAATTTATACCATATGATAAGTTAGAAGAACTAGGTTATGGAGATTTAATTTCACATTTTGAGAAATAGGAGTGGATTGTTATGTTTAAAAAATTATTTGGTAAAGGTAAAGAAGTAAGTAAAGAAATAGAAATTTATGCACCATTAACTGGTGAATACGTTAAAATCGAAGATATTCCAGATCCTGTATTTGCGCAAAAAATGATGGGTGAAGGATTTGGTATTAATCCAACAGAAGGCGAAGTTGTTTCACCAATCTCTGGTAAAGTAGATAACGTTTTCCCAACTAAACATGCGATTGGGTTAAAAGCTGATAACGGGCTTGAATTACTTGTACACATTGGTTTAGATACGGTTCAATTAGATGGCGAAGGTTTTGAAGTGTTAGTTAATAGTGGTGATGAAGTCAATGTTGGAGACCCACTTATTCGCTTTAATTTAGAATTTATCAACAATAATGCTAAATCTATTATTTCACCAATTATTATTACAAATTCAGATCAAGCAACTTCAATTAATATCGAAACTACAAATGCTTTAATTAAAGGTGAAACAAAAGTTGTAGATGTGACAATGAACTAATGAAGAATTATTCATTCTATCAATTTGCTATGACTGTACGTGGACGTCATGATGATAAAGGAAAATTAGCTGAAGAAATCTTTAATGATTTAGCCTTTCCAAAATATGACACAGAATTCCATACGTTATCAGATTATATTGAGACACATGGTGACTTTTCGGTATCCATGTCGGTATTTGATGACTTATATGAAGAATATACAGAATGGCTTAAAATTTAAACATAAGTTATATGATTTTTTAACTGTCGACAAATTAGAATTTTGTTGACAGTTTATTTGTTTTGTCATAATCAATTCAAATGGTTTTCTATTATTTAAGTACTCTCCAAATTTGATGGATATATAATTAATACCAATACTAACAAATTGACTCCAACATTAAAATTTATGTTTTTATAGAATTATAATACAATTATTATTAAAAATAGTGCGATATATCTGAGATATTGATATGATAAACTACATAAATGTAAATTGTACATCTAAGGAAGTGAAACAATGGATAAAGACCAAACATCCAAAAATAAAGATCAGTCTCACGATGAGACTTCGCATAAGACGAAAAATGGCAAGACAAAAACGTCAAAAATCATTCATTTGAAATTATGGCATTTTATAGTGTTACTCATTGCCGTAGTAATTATAACTATTGCACTGACAATTGTGTCATACATATTTATCAATAATAAGATGAGTGGTTTGAATAAAACAGATCGTGCTAACTTACACAAAATTGAATATGTTTATAAAACGTTAAACAAAGATTATTATAAGAAACAAAACTCTGAAAAATTATCACAAGCAGCTATTGATGGAATGATTAAAGAGCTAAAAGATCCATACTCTGAATATATGACTAAGGATCAAACAAAGTCATTTAATGAGGATGTCTCAGGTGATTTTGTGGGTATCGGTGCAGAAATGCAGAAGAAAAATGATACCATCATGGTTACTAGTCCTATGAAAGGTTCACCAGCTGAAAAAGCAGGTATTCAACCAAAGGATATTTTAACGAAAGTTAATGGTAAGTCAGTTAAAGGACAATCATTAGATGAAGTAGTTAAAAAAGTACGTGGTAAAGAAAATACAAAAGTTACATTAACGATTAAACGTGGTAGTGAAGAGAAAGATATTGCGATTAAACGTGAAAAAATCCATGTGAAAAGTGTGGAATATACTAAAAAAGGTAATGTAGGTGTTATAACGATTAATAAATTCCAAAGTGATACTTCTGGTGAATTAAAAGCAGCAGTATTAAAAGCGCATAAGCAAGGTTTAAATAATATTGTGTTAGATTTACGTAATAATCCAGGTGGGTTACTGGATGAAGCAGTTAAAATGACCAATATATTTATAGATAAAAATAAAACAGTCGTACAACTTGAAAAAGGCGATCATAAAGAAGCTGTTAAGACAGACAATGATGCTTTAAAAGAGGCTAAAGATATGCATGTATCAATCTTAGTTAATGAAGGTTCAGCAAGTGCATCTGAAGTCTTTACTGGAGCAATGAAAGATTATCATAAAGCTAAAGTTTATGGTTCGAAAACATTTGGTAAAGGTATAGTTCAAACAACTAGAGAATTTAAAGATGGTTCTTTATTAAAATATACTGAAATGAAATGGTTAACACCAGATGGTCATTATATTCATGGTAAAGGTATTCAACCGGATGTTAACATTGCTGCACCTAAGTACCAATCTTTAAGTGTCATTCCTAATGACAAAACGTTTAAAATAGGTGACAATAATAAAAACATTAAAACTATAAAAATAGGATTAGCTGCATTAGGCTATAAAGTAAATAATGAATCGACAACATTTGATAGTGAATTAGAAGATGCTATCAAAAAATTCCAACAAGATGAACATTTAACTGTCAATGGCGTCTTTGATAAAAAAACGAATAACAGTTTTACAATGCTATTAGTTGAAAAAGCTAACAAAGATGATGATGTTCTTAAAAAATTATTACAACAATTAAAATAATAAAATGAAACCTAGCAACTATGGACATAAGTCTATAATATTGCTAGGTTTTATTTTGGTTCTATAACAAATTGGACTGATAAATAAAAAGTGAATATGTAACAGTTTAATTTCGGAGAGACCTATTTTTATATTAGCTATGTAAGTAAGATCAGATATTAATTTTTAAAATGATCTTAACATAGCAAATTACTTTGCTAACAAGCTCCCATTTGTTACGATAAATAGCATCTTATTATAAGATGAACGAGTAAATTATCAGAAGAAAAGTACTAAAAAAATAATAACAACAATAAATGAACAAATTAACTGTTTCGAATAGTTTTAACAGTGAATGATTATTTTATAGTTAAGCGATGAAATGGAGTGATGTGCATGATTAGATTAGGCAAGAAATCAGATTTAGATAATATCTTAAAGCTTGTTGAAGAAGCAAAAGGAATCATGAAAGAACAGGATAATCATCAGTGGGATGATCAATACCCACTTGTAGAACATTTTGAAGAAGATATTGCTAAAGATTATTTATATGTCTTAGAAGAAAATGATCACATTTATGGTTTTATAGTTATCGACCAAAACCAAGCAGAATGGTATGATGACATTAACTGGCCTATAAATAGAGATAACGCTTATGTAATACATAGATTAACAGGATCTAAAGATTACAAAGGTGGTGCAACTGAACTATTTCAATATGTCATTGATTTAGTTAAAAATAGAGGCGTTAATATTATTTTGACTGATACTTTTGCATTAAATAAACCAGCTCAAGGATTATTTGCAAAGTTTGGTTTTCATAAAGTAGGCGAGCAACAAATGGATTATGCACCATATGACAAAGGTGAACCATTTTATGCATATTATAAAAATTTAGATGAATAGAGGTAATTTAAATGACAAAGATAGCATTTACAGGTGGCGGTACTGTTGGACACGTATCTGTCAATCTAAGTTTAATTCCTACAGCACTATCTGAAGGACATGACACGTTTTATATTGGTTCAAAAGATGGTATTGAAAAAGAAATGATAGAATCGCAATTACCAGATATTAAATATTATGCTATTTCAAGTGGTAAATTACGACGCTATATTTCGTTAGAAAATGCTAAAGATGTCTTTAAAGTGTTAAAAGGCATTTTAGATGCGCGTAAAGTATTAAAAAAAGAGAAACCAGATTTACTATTTTCAAAAGGTGGTTTCGTGTCAGTACCAGTTGTTATTGCTGCTAAATCTTTAAACATACCTACAATCATTCATGAATCTGATTTAACACCAGGATTGGCTAATAAAATTGCATTAAAATTTGCTAAAAAAATATATACAACGTTTGAAGAAACATTAAATTATTTACCTAGAGACAAAGCTGATTTTATCGGTGCCACTGTAAGAGAAGACTTGAAAAATGGTAGTAAAGAAAGAGGCTATAAATTAACTGGCTTTGCAACCCATAAAAAAGTTTTACTTGTCATGGGAGGTAGTTTAGGAAGTAAAAAATTAAACGACACCATTCGCGAAAACTTAGATGCTTTATTACACAATTATCAGATTATTCATTTGACTGGTAAAGGTTTGAAAGATGAATCAATTCAGAAAAAAGGATATGTTCAGTATGAATTTGTTAAAGAAGATTTAACAGATTTACTTGCTATCACAGATACTGTAATAAGTAGAGCAGGTTCAAATGCGATATATGAATTTTTAACATTACGTATTCCAATGTTATTAATCCCATTAGGTTTAGATCAATCTAGAGGAGATCAAATTGATAATGCGAAACATTTTGAAGAAAAAGGTTATGGTAAGACAATTCAAGAAGATCAATTAACATCACAACGATTGCTGCAAGAATTAAATCAAATTGAAGATCACCGTCAACAAATAATTGATCAAATGTCTAGTTACCAACAAAGTTATACTAAAGAAGACTTATTTAACAAAATGATTAAAGATGCATTAGACCAGTAGGAGGTTATGATAAATGAGTAGATGGAAACGCATCTCGTTACTCATTGTATTTACACTAATATTTGGTATTATCGCCTTTTTTCATGAATCACGATTAGGAAAATGGATTGATAACGAAGTATATGACTTTATTTATGCATCTGAAAGCTTTATTACTACTGCTATTATGCTTGGTTCAACCAAAGTAGGAGAAGTATGGGCCATGCTGAGTCTATCATTAACCTTAGTGGCTTACTTAATGTTAAAGAAATACAAAATTGAAGCACTGTTCTTTATGTTAACAATGGCTTTATCAGGTATATTAAACCCAGTTTTAAAGAATATCTTTGATCGTGAACGTCCAACATTATTAAGATTGATTGATATTAGTGGTTTCAGCTTTCCAAGTGGTCATGCCATGGGTTCCACAGCATACTTTGGTAGTGTGGCCTACATTATTAATCGTGTAGATCATGGTTATTCACAAGGCTTACTAATTGGATTATGTGCACTAATGATTTTATTAGTTTCAGTATCACGTGTGTATTTAGGTGTCCATTATCCTACTGATATTATCGCAGGTATCATAGGTGGCGCATTTTGTATTGTACTTTCAACATTGCTATTGAAAAATAAATTATCTGTTAATGTATCGTAGTCATTATGGACATTAGTATCTATTGAATGTAGTTACAATTTTCAACATAATTGAAAGTGAAAATGAATTTTAGTATAAAACTTTGTGTTATAAAAGATGAAATAATTAGTCAAATAGAATAAAGTAACTGACTAAAAGATGTTAACCCCCCCATCATAGTGATCAAGATGAGGGGGTTGGTGCATTAAAAATGCTAATACTCGATGTATATGATATGAATAATTTTAATATAACAATGATAAAACTTACTTGTACTTTTCATTAAAATAACTAGCAGAAATATATACTGTAACTTGTGTTAAATTATTTTAAAATTTCTTTTTAAGATAAATAGAACAATTATTAATATAAACACGATAGTGATAAAAATAAGTGGATATATATAAGTATTTATTTCAAAAAGTATGCCACCTAATATATATC
>NZ_PPQR01000029.1 GCF_002902085.1 Staphylococcus simiae | reverse complement strand
CATAATGTCATCAGTCGAGAGCCTTAAACAATATCTATCTAAAGACTGATGCAGTCTATTAAAATATACATTATAATAAACAAAGTCAATATCACAGCTTCAAGGAGGTTTAAAAATGAATATTTTAACAATAATTTTAATTGCATTATTAGTTATCCTCCTATTTAGAGTTGGATTCTCAATTTTGCGTTTTTTAATTTATATCGGTATCGTTTTATTATGTATTTATCTTGCTTACCAAGGGTTATTATGGCTATTAGATTATTTCCATATTTATAATACAGGTTTACCTAGATTTTAAAATAGCATCATTATATAAAAAACAAACTCCTATCAACTGTAGTCACTTTCAATACAAGTTGATTAGGAGTTTTTACATTTTATAGTATTATTTTTTATTCCCAAAAGCATTAGACAAATATCGCAACAGAGCATAACTTCCGACTAACAGTAACCCCCATATAACACCTGTTATTATAGAACCAATAATTACAGCAATAAGTGAATACTGTTGATGTGTGACAAGTACTCCAATTACAGTGGTAATTAAAATTGCTCCCGCTGATAATAAGACAGTATTGACAACTTCCTTTCTTGTTATCTTTATATCTTTAATGTTTATTCTCATTGTATAGATCATCGGGACAAGCACACCTATGATAAGAAATATAGTCAATGTATTTCCTCCTATGTATATCTTTCGTACGTATTATACACAAGTTTTGACATATATGCTATTAAGCTTAAACTCTATCTTCAAAATATCCTGCTTCTACTAAACTAGTGAATTTATTATCACCTATTATAATATGGTCCAACAATTCAATTCCTAACAATTCACCACATTCTTTTAAACGGATTGTTGTAATAATATCTTCTTGTGATGGTGTCACATCACCAGAAGGATGATTATGTACAGCAATTACAGCATTCGCAGATTCCTTTATGGCTATATTAAAGACCTCTCTTGGATGAACTATAGAACTATTTAATGTACCTTTAAAGACACAAACTTGTTTGATAACAATGTTTTTAGAATTTAATAATATCAACATAAAATGTTCTTGTGCTAAATCTTTCATTGATGGCATCATTAATTCAGCAACATCTTCTGGCTTAGTTATCTTGAATTTTTTAATGATATCAGGTTGGCTTATTCTTTCAGCTAATTCAAACACAGCTTTTAAAGTGATGGCCTTGTGTAAACCTATACCTTTTATATTTGTTAATTCATTGATAGATACCTTTTTTAATTGACTTAAGCTACTATACTTTCCTAATAATTCATTACTAATATCAATACTTGAGAATCCCTTTCTACCAGTATTTATAAGTATTGCCAACAATTCACTATTAGATAAACTTTTAGCCCCATAAGTTAAAAGTCTTTCTCTAGGCATTTCCGATATGTTCATTTCTTTAATTTTCAAATATAATATCCTCCTAAAAATCGACATACATTATCATAAAATAATGAATTTAAAATAAAAGCTACAAATATAAAAGGTACTAATGGCAACGCAATAATTCTTCTGAATATTAAAATACATAATGCGATCATACCTGCCAGTAAAAAGGTAATTATTAAAAGTATGGTTAAAAAACTGAGTGGAAAAAATAAAGAAAGTGCACTTATAACCAAAATATCTCCATAACCTATACTTGACCTACTAACAATATAAAATAAATGGGCACTTAAAGTTACAATTATGAAGGATATTATGAATACATGTGTGAAAGTAGAAGTAACGATGACGAATATAATTAATATCCTTAAATCTATAGTCATCGACTCAATATCGTTGATTGATAGAACTAGAAAAAATAAAAAAGTTGATATCAATAACTGTGAATGAATAATAGTAACGGAAAAGTAAACGAGAAAAAAGAGAGAAATTGCTAAAACTTCACCAACAAAATTGGTAAGCGGAATTTTTTGTTGACAATATCTACACCTTGTCTTTAACAAGAGATAACTAAATATAGGGAATAATTCAAACCATGCTAATTGATGGTGACAAGCATCACATTTAGATCTACTAAGACATGCTTTGAAATTTAAAGTTTTCACACTAGAAATTTGATACAAAAAACTATATAAACAACTATAACAATACGTTAATACAAGCACATATCTTTCCTCCTTTGTTAAAATTATAATTAAGCTAGTTAAAGTTGTAAATATTGTTAAATATGATGAAATGCTACTAGTCAACTATCATTTTATTTAGTAATTTATAATACTTTTAAATTACTAGAAAGATACAACTTCATT
>NZ_PPQR01000028.1 GCF_002902085.1 Staphylococcus simiae | reverse complement strand
GCATTTACAATATTATACCAATTTATGTTAATAAAAGGTAATAAAATAAATTAATTGCATTATTTATGTTAAATCTTGTTAAAGATGAAACAAATAAAAGCATATGCTATATTTAAATTAATAAAATGGAAAGTGGTGACCCCGTTGCGAATTCAAAATCGCTGGATAGTATTTGGTCTTTTTTTGATTTGTGCCATATTAGTAGTTATTGGTCTACAACAATATCGTCAAACAAAAACAGTAGATTTATCAGATACGACAATTAATAATATACAGCTAAATCAAACATTTAATGATAAAGGTTATGAAATTAATAAAAAAATTAAAATGGAAAGATTCAAATTTTATAGTGATAAAGAGCATCCGAATTTAACGGTCAAAGTGAGAAAAAAAGACAATGTAGTTAAAGGTATAATGCTTGTCAAAGATAGTACCGTTAATACTAGCTTTGATGGTAATATTGGAGATTCAATTGATGATGTCATTAACCAATTAGGCTTTGGATATAAAAAGAACAATATAGGTAAGAAATATGAATCAATTAAATATTTAGATCGTGACCATCACATGAAATTAAATTTATTATTTGAAAATCGTGAAATTAAACGTATTGAATTTTTCAGTCATTAGTATTGTTAGATTTAAACACAGAAAAAAAGAGTATTGAATATGATAATCAGGATGAGTGACTAATATGAATAAGATTACGTATTTAAATGAATTAGAAACATCACTTAAAGGTTTGCCAAGACAATTAATTGATCAAAAAATGTATGAATATGAAACTTACTTTTATGAACAAGAATTAAATGGTATATCAGAAGAAAAAATTATCAAAAAATTAAAAGACCCTTATGATGTCGCTAATGAAGTAAAAGCACAAAATATTATTGACTATGCTCAAGTCAGACCTAATTTTACTAATATTACTCGTGCTGTCATAGCATCGTTAAGTTTAGGTATACTGTCAATATTTGTAATTTTAATACCAGTAACTTTAATTGGTATTATTATTTCATTACTATTTTTAATGTCGTTAATATTACTATTCTGTCCAATTCTCTTGATTATTAATGCCTTTTTTAAAGGTATATATGACTCAGTAAGTAATATATTATTTGCTATTTCTTATTCGGGGATTGGTTTAGTATGTATCATTATAATATTTAAAATATTAGAGTACATATATCGTATTATTTTAAAATACTTAACTTGGTATATTAAAACAGTTAAAGGGAGCGTAAAAAAATGAGAAAGCTCTTTTTTATCGGTATAAGTGTATTTATTGTCTTTTTTATTGCTGCCACGACAACTTGGTTTGTCTTTGATAAAGATAAATATGATACCCAACATTATGACAAGACGTTTCAACAAGATACGTTTAACCGTTTAGATGTTAAATTAGATAATAGCAATTTAACATTAAAAAAAGGACATCAATTCAAGATAACATACAATGGGGATAATCATATTCAAACTAAAATTAAAGATAAATGTCTCAAAGTAAGAGATTCACAAAATAAGAACAGAGGATATTCTGCTGATTTGAACCCTTTTTATCATCATAATAAACAATTAACAATAGAAGTTCCCGATAATAAGATAAAAACTTTAAATATTGATATGGATACAGGTCATTTAAAAATATCTAGTATAGCAGTGAAAGATAGCGATATTATTAATCATACGGGTAACTTTAATTTAGATGATGTTCAATTTGATAATGTGAATCTTTATTTGAATTTTATTCAAGATTCAACTATAACAAATAGTAACATCGTTAATAGTGATTTCAAGGTAAAAGGTGCTAATTTATCTATCGTTAATAGTAAGTTAAAGCAAACTATATTTATTAATGATTATGGAGAACTTAATTTTAAAAAAATGCCTGCACAGTCTGACACTAAAGCCTCAACTAAAGAAGGTGACATTTCATTTGAATATGCTGAGAAACCCGTTAATACAATATTGAAACTGAATCCTGGCACTGGAAAAAGTTTAATTCATAATAAAGCTTTTAAAAATGGTAAAGTAGGTAATAGTGATAATGTTTTAGAATTCTATACTATTGATGGTGATATCGATATCGATTAATAGGAGATAATGGATAGTATGCGGAATGAAATAATAATAAATTGTAAGAGCCTGGGACAAAATGTATTTTACACTTAAATTTAAGCATTTGGCAGTAACTGTCTGGTTTTCAAAACGTTGATAAATCAACATTTTGAAAACCTAGTCAGTCTTGCCGGGGTGGGACTACGAAATAAATTTTATATAAAATTTATTTCTGCCCTACTCCCTCACATTGTTACATATTGGCAAAGGTTAAATCTGTATCAATGAACCCAGTAAAGTGACTAATAGATAAATCATTTCCTTCCAGCCAAGAATTGAAATCAATCATTTCTGGAGGTTTATTTTCTCCTAATGTCATATAAGCTGTTAAGCTTTGTGGATGATACATAGACGTATGTATCGTGCCTGACCAACTTCTAAATAATTTACTGTAAATTTCATATTGAGGATCATTAAATATCTTGAACGCTGTATGCATATCGATATGTTCAGGTGTTTGTTTCATTACCCGCGCTAGTCGTTCAGTAGACTCTTTAGTATAATTGCGATTCTCATGAGTCAGTATTTCAAAATGGTTTGTACAAAATACATCATGACGCACTTCAATAGAGCGTGGAGTGACTTCTACAATAACGTGATTTAATTCTTTGTCCATTAATATATAACTAAATGAACTTCTATGTGGAATGTTTTTTAATAACTGGATTGCTTCTGTAACATTGTTGCAATATTCCAATATTAAGCGACCAATCATATAACAAACGAAACCATTAGCAGGGTGTTTACGGTGCATAAAGTTATAGGCCATAGCTAATCCCGCTTCGTTCATGCCGTCCATACGACCAGTTACTCTTGATGTGGGTCCTATTTGTGCTAGACCGCCATCTGTGGGTTGGTATAACAAGTATCTGCCATCGTATGTAGCAGGATGATAATCATAGTTTCTTACTAAATAATCTTGACCTTGAAATACCGTGCAACCACTTTCTTTTAAATCAGTAAAACGAAAATGACCAAAATTCAAGATGATTTGTCTCGTTGGTAGTTTTAATACACTTTGTAACCCCATCAATTCATCCCAAATTTGAGGTGCATAAGTTTGATAAATTTGATAAGTTTCATTAATGTCTATATCAAATCTTGGTATACGCTTTTTCCATTCTTGTTGCCGATTACTTAGTAAGGGCGTTTGCTGAAGCCATTTGGCAGTCGCTACACCTAAATCAAAATGAGATCCTCTAAAGGTCATAATATCCGATGTCACTTGTTGCATGATTACACATCCTTTATCTTGGTATCATTGTAATAAAAATGTAATTTTATATTAATTGTGTTTAAAAAAATATAAGTTACAATCAAAATATAAATGTTTAATTATTGGAGGTGAATGATAAGTGTATAAATTTTATCATTCAGTAAAGCAAAGAGTATACAGTTGGTGGACTTACTAAAATAGTTGTAATGTATTGTTATCTTAACATAAAGTAATTATTATTAGATATTCAACATAATTTTATATAGCATAAAGACGAAATCGGAGTATCACATAATGGTGCTTCGATTTTTTATATTATCGACTAATTATGTTGAATGCATATTTTTTTGAGGAATGGGTATATATTTAATGATTATTCCAAATATGATAGTATAATGAATTGTAGATTGGTATATTATTTTATAGAGGTGAATTTAGAATGTGGAACTTTATTAAAGGTTTATTTAAATTTGTATTTAGCTTATTAGCAATTACAACTGTAGTTGCTGGTGTTGGCGTAGCTGTTTTCGCTTATATCTTCAAAAAAGACTTTGAAGATATCGAAAGAAAAACAAAAGAAATTATTTCTGATATCGAAAGTAAAAATAGCTAATATTTTTAATGAAGAGGTTGAACAATTTGTGTTCAGCCTCTTTTTTGTGGAGTGAGGGAGTGGGACAGAAATAAATTTTATATAAAATTTATTTCGTAGATGTCCGTCTTGCACATTAATGTAAAATCCACACATGGATTTTTGATGACGGGTCCCTTCCACCCCGGCAAGACTGACTAGGTTTTCAAAATGGTGATTTATCAACGTTTTGAAAACCAGACAGTTACTGCCAAATGCTTAAATTTAAGTGTAAAATACATTTTGTCCCAGGCTCGTAGATGTCTGTCATCAAAAATCAACACGTAAGTTTTTGATAGCCAGCCTTATATCTCTCGATAATTCAGACAGTGACTATCAATCTTATGATATTAAATACAGAATGTTTTGTATTTTAGTCTTCTTTTTATAGCTGAATTATCATAGTTACTTAATGTAATATAGTAATATCTAAAATATCAAATAGAGATAACTTTTGAAGCTGACGTTGTTTAATATAGCCTTCTATTTCAAAATTAATTGAATCAATACGATGTATGGTTAACGTCATAGTGTCTATGAAACCATCATTGTAATATCTAATTTTAACAGGACGTAATCGTTGCAAAGCTTCATGTAATTTAATATTTAATTCAGTAAGTTGATCTTCTGATAGTACAGGACGATCAATTTTATTTTGATCCATAATATATTGTTGAATGGTTTCAAATTGCTCTGGCAGTGTAGCAAAAGGCGCCCATTTGACCATACCTCTCCCTTGTGGGATATTTCTATCTAATAATTCACGTGGGATATTACGATAATCTGTCTCCGTTTCAAAGTTATTCATCTTCCACTCACCTCATCTTATAAATATATTATACGAACATACGTTCTATTTTGCAATAGAAAAAGAGAGTGGAACAGAAATAAATTTTATTTCACAATACCACTCCGACAAGACTGACTAGGCTTGTAAAATGTTGAATTATCAATATTTTACAAATCACACAGTGACAGCCAATTGTAAAAAATTATAATTGAATCGTTGTTGTCCCAAACTCAATTACATTCTTATGAAAAAAGAATGAGTGATAAATATAAACCAACGAGTGTGATAAATAGTACAGGAAGCGTAATGACAATACCTGTTTTAAAATATGTCCACCAAGATACTTTCATCCCTTTTTGACTCAATACATGTAACCATAATAATGTTGCCAGGGAACCTATCGGTGTAATCTTCGGACCTAAATCTGAGCCAATGACATTAGCGTAAATCATCCCTTCTTTTACAAGGCCAGTCACATGAGACTCGGCAATGGCTAGTGAATCAAATAAGACAGTAGGTAAATTATTCATAACAGATGATAATAATGCTGCTATAAAGCCAGTCATGAGCGTACTACTAAATAAACCATAGTTAGAAATATGACTTAATAAATGTCCAAGTAATGAACTGATGCCGACATTTTTTAAGCCAAAAACGACAACATACATACCAATTGAAAAAATAACAATATTCCAAGGTGCGCCTTTAATCACTGTTGTTAAATTTACTGCTTTAGAACGTCTTGCTAATAATAGAAAGATGAAAGCAATCAAAAGGGCGATAAAGGCGACAGGAATAGCAATAAATTCACTACTTAAATAACCAATCACTAAGAACAATAGAACGAACCAAGAGATATGAAATAAGCGGTTATCTTTAATTGCTGATTTAGGTGTTTTAATACGACTTATATCAATAGATTTTGGTATGGCTTTTTTAAAATATAACCACAGAACAATAATACTAGCACATAAAGAAAAAATATTCGGTATAAACATTGTCAAAAAATATTGTACAAAAGAAATATTAAAATAATCAGCAGAAATAATATTAACTAAGTTGCTAACAATGAGCGGTAAAGAAGTTGTATCAGCAATAAATCCACAAGCGATAATAAATGGGAAAATGGCCCGTTGTTGTAGACCTAAGTGGCGAACCATAGCTAAGACGATAGGTGTCAAAATTAAAGCAGCACCATCATTAGCAAACAATGCAGCAATAATACTACCTAATAGCATAATAAATAAGAACATTTTAAAACTATGGCCTTTAGAAATATTTACCATATGTAAGGCTGCCCATTCAAAAAAGCCGATTTCATCTAAAATTAATGAAATTAAAATAATCGCTATGAACGTTAAAGTGGCATTCCAGACAATTGAAGTGACTTCGACAACATCTGATAAAGAAACCACACCAGTTACTATAGCAATCAATGCACCTATGACAGCAGTAATAGCTATGTCTAAGCCTTTAGGCTGCCAGATAACAAAAATTAAGGTTATGCTAAAAATAGCCATTGCTAATATAGTCATTGAATTAACACTCCAAGTTAATTATTGTTTTAGTGAACGAATTAAGAAATATAAAAATATAGTCAAACGATTTTGTAGTCCATTTAAAAAATAATATGAACGATATAGTTATTACGTTAATTTATCATAGAATAACAATAAATTTACTGATTAACCATAAAAAGTTAAAGTAAGTCATCATTGCAAAATATTGTTATTCGCTTACAAAATTTAATAAAATGGAATTAATAACAAAATGGAGGGATAAATACATGACAATGGGTTATATTGGTTCTTACACTAAAAAGGGTGGTAAAGGCATTTATCATTTTGACTTAAATGAACAAGAGGGACGTATTAATTTTGTAGAAACTGGTTATGAATTAGAAGCTTCAACATACGTAGCGCACAACGACAAGTTTTTATATGGAATTACTAAAGAAGGTGAACAATGTGGTGTAGCTAGTTTTAAAATTGAAGCGGATGGTCAATTGACATTAATCAATAAATGCTTACCGTCAACAACTGGTACAGGATGTTATGTAGCTATTTCACATGATAACCAATATTTATTTGAAGCAGTATATGGTGCTGGCATTATTCGTTTATATAAATTAAATGTAACAACTGGTGAAGTTGAACGATTAATAGAAGAATTAGCACATGATTTTCCTACAGGCTCTCATGAACGTCAAGATCAACCACATGCACACTATTTAAATCAAACACCAGACGGTAAATATGTCGTTGCAACGGACTTAGGTGCTGACAGAATTGTTGCATATCAATTTGATGAAAATGGCTTTAAAGAATATGCACAGTCAAATTTTAAAGATGCAGATGGCACACGCCATATTGAATTTCATGGCAATGGTAAATATGCTTATGTTGTACATGAACTTTCAAACGAAGTGAGTGTTACAGCATATCATGACGGACATTTTAAAGAATTAGCACGCTATCAAACGATACCACAAGATTTTACTGACGCTACCAAATTAGCTGCGGTAAGATTGTCTCGTGATCAACAATTTTTATATGTATCTAATCGTGGACATAATAGTATCGCAATTTATAAAGTATTAGAAGATGGTAGTAAACTAGAACTTGTAGCGATAACGACTACAGGTGATGATTTCCCTAGAGATTTCAATATCACTCCGTCAAATAAATATTTAGTTTGTGCACATGAACAAGGTCAATCTAAAGTTACTGTATTTGAAAGAAATGAACAAACAGGAGAGTTAACATTAACAGATGACCATAGTCAAGCACTAGAAGGTGTTTGTGTTATTTTTTAATAAGAATTGTTTATAAAATAAGTAGTAAAAAAGCCCGAGATTGTTAACGTTCAATCTTGGGCTTTATACTTCAAATAACTATGTTAATTTTTGAAAAAAGCTTTAATGTATTTAAACTTACCTTTAAAAGGAGGGTACTGGATACCTGATTCTAAACGTGTTGATTTAAAGATATAACTTTTTTCGTGTGTAAAGGTATCAAATGAGTATTTTCCATGATAACGACCGATACCCGAAGCACCAACACCACCAAAAGGTAATTTAGGATTGGCAAGATGCATCAATGTATCATTAATCGCACCACCGCCAAATGATAGTTCATTTAATACACGTTCTGTAGCATTTTCATTTTCACTAAATAAGTAAAGGCTAAGTGGTTTCGGTCTTTGTTGAACGAATGCTATAGCATCGTCAAAATGTTGATATGTTAAAATCGGTAAAATTGGACCGAAAATCTCTTGTTGCATAATTGGATCATCACTAGAAATATGATCTAATAATGTTGGTTCAATATAACGTTTATTTTCATCATAATGTCCTCCAAAGACGATATGATCATGTTGTTGTTCAAGTAGAGTTATTAAGCGTTTGACATGTTTAAGATTAACGATGCGACCAAAATCAGGGCTTTGGTCGATATGTTGACCATAAAATTCATGAATTGTTTTTGATAATGCTTTAATTAGCTCTTCTTTGATAGAGTGATGTACTAAAATATAATCTGGTGCGACACAAGTTTGTCCAGCATTGGTAAATTTGCCAAAGCAAATACGTTCACTAGCCACTTTAATATTGGCTGTTTCATCGATAATAACTGGAGATTTTCCACCTAATTCTAATGTGACGGGTACTAAATTTTCACTCGCAGCTTGGTAAACCACTTTTCCTACATGCTCACTTCCAGTAAAGAACATATAATCAAAGGGCAAATGAATTAAAGTTTGTGTTTCTTCAATACCACCTTCAATCACTTCGATATACTGTGCCTCAAAGGCGTCATTAATTAACTGTTTAATCACTTGAGCGACATGAGGTGTTAACTCAGAAGGTTTAATGATAGCAGTATTGCCAGCAGCAATTGCGCCAATCAAAGGTTCGAACACTAATTGAAATGGATAATTAAAAGGTCCAATAATAAGAACAGTACCATACGGTTCTTTTTTTATATAACTTTTAGTTGGAAATAAATATAATGGTGTATCAACGGACTTTGTTTTGGTCCAACTATTAATAGCTTTTCTAGCTTGTTTAATGCTTTTTAAGACAATACCAATTTCTGTAGCATAAGCCTCAGCTTTATTTTTTCCTAAATCTTGGTATAAAGCATCTAAAATAGCATTTTCATATTTTTTAATTGTTTTAGCAAGTTGTTTAAGTTGTTGTTTACGAAAAGCAACATCTTTTGTTTGTTGACTATTAAAATAAGACTTACTACGATTAAAAATTTGTTCGATTGTAGTCATGTTATATTAACCTCCTTTGTGTTAATTTTTAAAATATGTACAAGTGTCATCATAACTAAAATGATAGTCGTAAAACAAATATAAGTACTGAATTTAATAAATTAGCTAATAAAAATTAAATTTAGATGATATTGTGTACATAATACTTTAGACCAAATTGGGAAAATTAAACGCTAAAAACACTTTGCCAGTTAAATTTTTATGAGGAAGATATATAAAAGAATTCGTTAGTAATAACCTAAGTACGACAATATATAACTCGTAATCATTAATATCATTCAAATATCACCTACATAATGATAAGAGAGTAACAAAAAACTACCAACAATGTATGGATACAGATGTTGGTAGTGTATTCAATAATATTTTATAAAGTGTAATAATATTATTTTATTTAGTTAGGGCTTCTGTAATTTGAGGTACAACTTGTTTTTTACGTGATACGACACCAGTTAAGAAGGCCATATCATCTTCAAGTTGTACATTGAAAGCTTCTCCAACTTTATCTTTTTCAGCACCTACGACTAAAATTTTAGAGTCACTATTAATAATATCAGTTACTACTAGAACAAATAAGTCGTATTTTTCTTCAGCACTGTTAGTTAACATGGCTTGTTCAAGTTCACTTTTACGATCAAGTACTTCATCGATATCAACTGTGTTAACTTGAGCGATACGAGTCACATAATCTCCCATAGTGAAAGATTTGGCATCCATATCTAATAAGAACTCAACAGATTTATCAGTTGTTGAAGCACCAGCATTTAACATATCTAAACCGTAAGCATCTAAGTCAACGTTAGCAATGTCTTTTAATTCTTGCGCTGCATTGACATCTTCTTCAGTGCAAGTAGGTGATTTGAATAATAAGCTGTCAGAAATAATAGCTGAAACCATTAAGCCAGCGATTTCTGGTTTGATGTCAAAGCCACGTTCTTTATACATTTTGTATAAAATTGTAGCAGTACAACCTACAGGTTCAGCACGATAATATAATGGGCCAGCAGTTTCAAAGTTAGCAATTCTGTGATGGTCAACAACATGTTTAATGTTAGCATCAGCAATTGTATCAGCACTTTGTTGGAACTCATTATGATCAACTAAAATAACATCTTGTCCATCTAAGTTATCTGTTAATAATTCAGGTGCTGTTACATTGAATTTATCAAGTGCGAATTGTGTTTCAGCATTGATATCACCTAAGCGATATGCTGTTGCTGAATCATTGCCTCTTAATTGTTCAAAATCTGCCATGATGATTGCAGATGAAATAGCATCAGTGTCTGGGTTTTTGTGTCCGAAAATATAAGTTTTAGCCATTGTTCAAATATCTCCCTTATTTCATATTGTATGTTTTTATTTTAGCATGTTTTAAATGAATTGTTCTACCTCAGCACCTAACGCATTTTTAAAATGTGCTAGTGCCCAATCGTGTCCTTGTTGATTAAAAGAGGCAACACCATGTTCAGGTATCGAAATGTGATAACCTAAATTATAAGCTGAAATCGCAGTATGTAAAATACAAATATCGGTACAAACGCCTACAATTTCAATGTTTTTAATATGGCGTTCTCTCAGCAAACTATCTAATGTAGTACCGTAAAAAGAATCATAACGCGTTTTATCAATAAAATGAATATTAGGTTGCGTTTTAATTTGGTTATAAATATCTCCAACACGACCGTATAATTCTCTACCACTGGTGTTGATAATATTATGAGGCGGAAATAGTTTACTTTCTGGATGATAACTATCTTGTTCATAATGCAAATCCATTAAGAAAAAGATTGAATCTTGTGTTTGATGATAGTGATTAATACGAGAAACGATGAAGTCTTCAATAGCCTGACCTGGTTTGCCACAAGTTAATAAACCATTATCCGCAATAAAATCATTTGAATAATCTACAACTAATAATGCACGATTTGTCATTTACCAACACTCCAATGTCGAATTTAAATAATTGTTTAAAATATGACCCCAATTTTGTGGCTAAAAAATTTAATTTATACGTTTAGTATATAGATTCGCCTAATTTTTTCAATGTTAATATAGTTTCTTTGTGGATTAAAAATACATTGAAAAGTTGTAGAAATCAATCAGTTGTTGTATGGCAAAAAAAGCAGAACATGATTAGTGATTATATAACTTAAAAGTAGTACGTTTCATTTAAATATTATTTGACATAGTTAACAAATACGAAACACATTGTCACCTAAAATTAATTTCAATCATAAATAAGGATTATCTTTTTTTAAAACGGTTATTATATAGTACGTAAACAATGATAAATTTAAAATGAGATGAAGGATGACCAATCATGTACATCAATATAAAAGATTATGGAGCTGTAGGGCATCATAAATATAAAGATACAAAAGCGATTCAACAAGCACTTAATCAAGGGAAGGGACAACAAACAACAATTTACATACCAAAAGGGACGTACTATATGCGTAAACCGTTAATTATCTATGGTCATACAACCTTATTGTTAGATGATGAAGCGGTTATTTTACGCCAACATAAAGGGACACTATTAAAAAACGGTCATCGTTTTGGCTTTTACAAAGGATACAATGGTCATGGCCATATTTATATTAAAGGTGGTGTCTTTGATATGAATGGCATATCTTATCCTTATAATAATACAGCAATGTGTATGGGCCATGCTGAAGATATACAGTTACTTGGTGTAACGATTAAAAATGTCGTAAGTGGACATGCTATTGATGCTTGTGGGATTGATGGTTTACACATTAAAGATTGTTCCTTTGAAGGTTTTGTTGATTATGAAGGAAAGAGATTCTTTTCAGAGGCTGTTCAATTAGACATTCAAGTACCTGGTGCATTTCCAAAATTCGGTACGACAGATGGTACAATTACTAAAAATGTCATTATTGAGCAATGTTATTTTGGTCCATCAAAGTTAAAAGGAATGACAAGTTGGAATAGAGCGATTGGTTCTCATGCGAGTCGACATAATATATTTTACGATAATATTCATATTAAAAATAATGTCTTTGAAGGTATGCAAGATTATACGCTAACACCGTTAAAATCAATTAATACGTTTATTGTTAATAATCAATTTATAAATTGTGTTGGTGGTATTAGATATTTGGCAGTTAGAGATGGTGAAAATGCAGCAGATATCTTAACAGGACAAGATCAAGGATCACAAGCAGGTAAGAACATGAACATTATAGGAAACCAATTTAAAGGGCCGATGGTGAAAGATGCTATACATATACGTAGCTATAATAATGTTAAACATCAGCAAATATTTATTGCGGGAAATACATTTAATGATGCAAGCCAAACCATTCATTTAGAAGATATTAAAGAATTGACATTAGATAATGTAACGAATGATATAGCTATCAAAAAAATTAATATAGAGTAATTAGGCGAAATTTTCAAAAAAAGTAATTTGAAAATTGTGAAAGCGCATTCATTAAATGGTGTAAATATGCTATAATTGAAACTGGTTAAAAGTATTTTACATATGAGTTTAACTGTTTGGTAGCAACTTTCTGGGTTATAAAATATTGATAAATCAACGTTTTAAAAACCTAGTCAACCTTTCTAGGATAGGTCGTACTCGGCATCAAAAAATTCTAGTTATTAAAAATAACAGATAACAGAGGAATACAGTCGCTTACTAACGTAACAACCGCATAAGAAATTCTAGTTATTAACATAACAGGTAACAGAGGAATACAGTCGCTTACTAACGTAACGACTGCATAAGAAACTCTAGTTATTAAAATAACAGAATTTCTAATTAAACAAGGGGGGATTTTATGGCTATATTTAATCAATATCAAAGGGATGCGTCTAAACGATATTTGACCTTCTTTTCAACATCAAATAACAATAAGTCATTTAATAAGGGGCAATGGATCGGTCTTATTTTAGGTCCATTATTATTTGCATTAACATTATTGTTTGTCCACCCTGAGACGTTACCATGGAAGGGCGTTTATGTTTTAGCAATTACGTTATGGATTGCTACTTGGTGGATTACTGAAACGATACCTATTGCAGCAACAAGTTTGTTACCCATTATATTATTACCTATTGGTCACGTTTTGACACCTGAACAAGTGTCATCAGAATATGGTAATGATATTATTTTTCTATTTTTAGGCGGTTTTATTTTAGCAATAGCAATGGAAAGATGGAATTTACATACTCGTGTAGCATTAACTATCATCAATTATATTGGTGCAAGTACATCAAAAATATTACTCGGCTTTATGGTAGCAACGGGTTTCTTATCTATGTTTGTATCTAATACAGCTGCAGTTATGATTATGATTCCAATAGGACTAGCAATTATTAAAGAAGCTAATGATTTAAAAGGGGTAGAGACTAATCAACAAAGTATAAAAAAGTTTGAAACATCTTTAGTATTAGCTATCGGTTATGCAGGTACAATTGGTGGCTTAGGTACTTTAATTGGCACACCACCATTAATTATTTTAAAAGGGCAATATATGCAAAATTTTGGTCATGAAATAAGTTTTGCTAAATGGATGATTGTCGGAATACCAACAGTAATTATTTTATTAGCAATTACGTGGTTATATTTGAGATATGTAGCGTTTAGACATGACTTAAAATATTTGCCAGGTGGTCAACAATTAATTCAACAAAAATTAGATGAATTAGGTAAGATGACATATGAAGAAAAAGTCGTTCAAACGATCTTTATATTAGCTAGTTTATTATGGATTACTAGAGAGTTTTTACTTAAGAATTGGGCAGTCACATCTGAAGTTGCTGATGGGACAATTGCGATCTTTATTTCTGTACTACTATTTATTATCCCAGCAAAAAATAAGAAACAGCATCGTAGAATTATTGATTGGGAAGTTGCCAAAGAATTGCCTTGGGGTGTGTTAATACTATTTGGTGGTGGATTAGCTTTAGCTAAAGGTATTTCTGAAAGTGGTTTGGCAAAATGGTTAGGTGAACAACTAAAATCACTAAACGGTGTCAGCCCAATTATCATCGTTATAGTCATTACGATATTTGTATTGTTCTTAACAGAAGTTACATCTAATACTGCAACTGCTACTATGATTTTACCAATTTTAGCTACATTATCAGTTGCCGTAGGTGTTCATCCACTATTATTAATGGCACCAGCAGCAATGGCAGCTAACTGTGCATACATGTTACCAGTAGGAACACCTCCAAACGCTATCGTCTTTGGTACTGGTAAAATATCTATCAAACAAATGGCTTCAGTCGGCTTTTGGGTAAACTTAATTAGTGCCATTATTATTATTTTAGTTGTTTACTTTGTCATGCCAATGGTACTAGGTATCGATATTTCCAAACCATTGCCATTAAAATAATTGATAAGTTAATTAAACGTTCGCATGTCGTTATTTTGTGATAAATGTTAGCGTACTATTTTATTATTAATTTTGAATATTAAGTAATGCAGTTATGTTACTATTTAAAATTTTACTTTAAGGTGCAAGCTGGGGTGTAAGGCTTAAAAAATTATGTATCAGTCCAATTTGTTAGAGAACTAAATGATTTTATAACAGAAAAATGTCGTCATAAAGGAAGTTACTACACATTCCATTTATGACGACATTTATTTTAATTAAACGCACCAATCATTTTCACTTTGAAATCTAAGGTAATTAAAATCGAAATCACTTTATCTATATCTTCTGTAAGAGTTGAATCTGCTTGGACAAAGAAACGATACATACCGAGTTGTGTTTTTAGTGGGCGTGATTCAATCCAGGATAAATTGATATTAAATAAGGCAAATGTGTTTAAGATACTGGCTAATAAACCTGGTTTATCTACAGTAGGTGTAATTAAAAACATTAAAGATGACACATGCGTATCAAATTGCTGATGATTTTTAATAACTAAAAACCGTGTAGCATTATGCGGATAATCTTCAATATGTGTATCTAATGGATGATAACCATATGTCTCACCGCTCCCTAAAGGTGCAATAGCAGCTACACCATGAGTGATTTTATCTAAACTTTGTATCGTACTATCAACGTAGTCATAGTCAAATTGATGTTTATGAATATAGTTGCTAGTCTGACTTATAGCAGGCGCAATAGAATAAACTTTCTTTATATCTGCTAATGTATCACCTTCATTAGCATACAATGCGAAATTAATATCTAGACGAATTTCTCCATGTGCAAAAACATGCTGTTGTGCTAATGAATCAGCTACTAAATTAATTGTCCCTTCAATAGAATTTTCAATCGGGACGATACCTACACCATCATCATTTTCGGAAACAGCTTTTACTACTTCAAATAAATTTGATTTTGGTTCGTAAGTTGCCTCAGTTTCAGATAAATATTGTCGACAGGCTAGATATGAAAATGTTCCTTTAGGTCCTAAATAGTATAATTGCATCCGTTACACCCCACTAACTTATTGATGAAAAGGGCACTTGTTGCTTTCAGTATCCTGTTTTTTATAATAAAAATTAGGATCATTCACAGTGTTATCATAACCATGATGATAATTTGATGTTAGTGTCGGTGATAATGGTGGCGCTAACCAAGACCATTTTCCTGTCACATGTCTTTGACATTTTGCTTCATTACGTTCGAATAATTCAAACTGTTTAGAAGCTGTTAAGTGATCGACAATAGAGACACCTTGATTTTTAAAAGAATGATATACTGCATAATTTAATTCAACGAGTGCACGATCTTTATTAAATGAATTATTTTTAAGTGTATCAAATTCGAAAGCATGTGCAACTTTTTCTAATAAATTATATCTATAATCATCAATAAAATTACGTACACCGATTTCAGTAACCATATACCAACCGTTAAATGGCGCAGTTGGATAAGTAATGCCACCAATTTTTAAATCCATATTTGAAATAATTGGTACAGCATACCATTTTAACCCTAGTTCAGCTAATTTTGGATAGTGCTCATGTTCAATATTAACTTCTTTAATTAAACCTTCGGGATATTGATAATATTTTATATTGTCACCAGGAAGTTGATAAATCAGTGGAAGAATATCGAAATGTCCACCGTGCCCTTGCCAACCTAAATGTTCAGCTAACTGTGTAATCTCTCTCTCAGATGGGTCACCACTGTGTTCATAACCAGCGTAGCGAATCAGTTGATGATTAAATATTTTTGGACCATTTGTTGGTGCGAAAATAGTAATATAAGGTTTTAATTTACCACCATTTGTCGCCTTATTAATATGGTTGGTAATAGCATCAAGAAACTCAGACTCCGATTTAATGTCTCTTGCATCTACAACATTTAAAGAATCCCAGAATAGTCTGCCAATACAACGGTTAGACTGTCGCCATGCAACTTTTGCGCCATATGTTAGTTCTTCAGTAGTATGTGTGTAAGTTCCAGTTTGGTTTATTTCATCACTAATTTCATGTAAACGTTGTTCAATTATGTCGTTTTGATAGTCATATTCATGATACATTTTTCTAATAAATGTTTGTGCCTGTTCAAATAACATTTTGCAACACCTCATTAAGCATTATAAGCTAAAATATAAAAATACATATAAATAATATGGAGATGTCATTAAATTGTTAGGACTCATATAAAAATGTAAAAAAAGGTGCTCTATTACCTAGAAAAATCTAATTATGATAAAATGTAAGAAAATAAAAGGTCGATTGGAGAGATACGAGTGTACCAATTAAATGACGATAGCTTAATGCTACAAAATGACTTATATCAAATAAATATGGCTGAAAGCTATTGGAATGATAATATACATGAAAAAATGGCAGTTTTTGATTTATATTTTAGAAAAATGCCTTTTAATAGTGGTTATGCAGTATTTAATGGTTTGAAAAGAGTTATCGATTTTATAGAAAATTTTGGCTTTTCATCTTCAGATATTGAATATTTACAATCAATAGGTTATCAAGATGACTTTTTAAATTATTTAAAAACACTAAAATTCACTGGTAGCATTAGGTCAATGCAAGAGGGTGAACTATGTTTCGGTAATGAACCGTTGCTTCGTGTAGAAGCACCATTAATACAAGCACAATTAATCGAAACAATCTTATTAAATATCGTTAATTTCCATACGTTAATTACAACAAAGGCAAGTAGAATACGACAAATTGCTTCTGGCGATGATTTAATGGAATTTGGTACACGTCGTGCTCAAGAAATTGATGCTGCATTATGGGGCGCAAGGGCTGCATATATTGGAGGTTTCGATTCAACAAGTAATGTTAGAGCAGGTAAATTATTCGGCATCCCAGTTTCTGGGACACATGCACATGCACTAGTTCAAACTTATGGTGATGAATATATAGCTTTTAAAAAGTATGCAGAGCGTCATAAAAATTGTGTCTTTTTAGTAGATACCTTCCATACATTGAAATCTGGCGTTCCTACTGCAATTAAAGTAGCCAAAGAATTAGGTGATAAGATTAATTTTGCAGGGATTAGATTGGATTCTGGAGACATTGCGTATCTATCTAAAGAAGCGAGACGTATGTTAGATGAAGCAGGCTTTCCTGATGCTAAAATTATTGCCTCTAACGATTTAGATGAGGAAACAATAACAAGTTTAAAAGCCCAAGGTGCTAAAGTTGATTCATGGGGAGTTGGCACTAAATTGATTACCGGCTATGATCAACCAGCATTAGGAGCAGTATATAAATTAGTTGCTATAGAAGATGACAATGGTAACTATAGTGATCGTATTAAATTATCTAATAATGCTGAAAAGGTCACAACACCAGGTAAGAAAAACGTTTATCGTATCATTAATAAAAGGACGGGCAAAGCAGAAGGCGATTATATTACTTTAGCTCATGAAAATCCGCATCAACAAAGTCCGTTGAAAATGTTCCATCCAGTACACACTTATAAAATGAAATTTATTAAATCTTTTGATGCCATAGATTTACATCATACGATTTATGATAAAGGTAAGTTAGTTTATGATATGCCAACAGTAGCTGAATCTCGTGATTATTTAGCACGTAGTTTACAATTTATCTGGGAAGAGAATAAACGTTTTTTAAATCCACAAGAATATCCGGTAGATTTAAGCACAGAGTGTTGGGATAATAAACATAAACGTATATTTGAAGTTGCGGAACATGTTAAGGAGATGGAAGAAGATAATGACTAAATTACAAGATATTGTTGTTGAAGAAATGAAAGTTAAACAACATTTAAATAGTGCCGATGAAATTGCAGAAATTAAACACTTTATTAAAAGTTATGTGCAATCACATTCCTTTATCAAATCGTTAGTATTAGGTATATCTGGTGGGCAAGATTCAACACTTGCTGGTAAATTAGTACAATTAGCAGTTAACGAATTAAGACAAGAAGGTAGAGATTGTACATTTATCGCTGTTAAATTACCATATGGTGTACAAAAAGATGCTGCTGAGGTTGAAGATGCACTATCATTTATAGAGCCAGATGAAATTGTGACTGTCAATATTAAGCCAGCAGTAGATCAAAGTGTTCAATCATTAAAAGAGGCTGGCATTCATTTAACTGATTTTCAAAAAGGAAATGAAAAGGCTCGTGAACGTATGAAAGTACAATTTTCAATTGCCTCTAATAGACAAGGTATAGTGGTTGGTACAGATCATTCTGCAGAAAATATAACAGGTTTTTATACAAAATATGGAGATGGTGCAGCTGACATAGCTCCAATATTTGGTTTAAATAAAAGACAAGGTCGTCAATTATTAGCCTATTTAAACGCGCCAAAGCATTTATATGAAAAAATACCAACAGCAGATTTAGAAGATGATAAGCCTCAACTTCCTGATGAAGATGCGCTAGGTGTAACATATGACTATATTGATGATTATTTAGAAGGTAAAGAAGTGCCGGAAGAAGCGCGTAAAATCATCGAAGGACATTATGTTCGCAATGCTCATAAGAGAGAACTAGCCTATACACGTTATACATGGCCTAAAAGTAATAGCAAAAAATAAAAAGCTTCATTCGATCATTAAGAAAAAATATTGTTTAAGTTAAATTCACTATTTATTTCTGACCATAATCGTACTATATTATATTAATATGTATAATTTGAAAGTGGGAGTGGGACAGACATAAATTTTCTAGAAAATTTATGTCGTAATCCCACCCCGGCAAGACTGACTAGGTTTGTAAAATGTTGATTTATCAATATTTTACAAACCAGACAGTTAATGCCAAATGCTTGGATTGAAAAGTGAAATGTTTTTGTCCAAGACAATGTGTCAAACAAGAAAGTGAGGAGTAATATGTCGGTAATAGTTGGAAATCCATGGTTAATGGTCATCACTATTTTTATTATTAATGTGTGCTATGTTACATTTCTAACAATGCGTACGATATTAACACTGAAAGGTTATCGTTACATGGCAGCATCAGTAAGCTTTTTAGAAGTACTTGTATATGTAGTAGGATTAGGTTTAGTTATGTCTAATCTTGGCCATATTCAAAATATTATTGCCTACGCTTTCGGTTTCTCGATAGGAATAATTGTAGGAATGAAAATAGAAGAAAAATTGGCGCTTGGCTATACAGTTGTTAACGTAACATCAGCTGAATATGAATTAGATTTACCAAATGAGTTGAGAAATTTAGGATATGGTGTAACCCACTATGCAGCATTCGGTAGAGATGGTAGCCGTATGGTGATGCAAATTTTAACGCCAAGAAAATATGAACGTAAATTAATGGATACGGTAAAAAATTTGGATCCTAAAGCGTTTATTATAGCTTATGAACCACGAAATATTCATGGTGGATTCTGGACTAAAGGTATTCGTCGTCGTAAACTTAAAGATTATGAGCCAGAACTACTTGAAAGTGTTGTTGAGCATGAAGTTTAAAGTAGAAGCTGAAGAAACGATTACTGATTGTTTACAACGCATGAAAGATGCTGGTTATATGCCAGTTCGTCGGATTGAAAAACCTATTTATCAAGAAAATAAAGATGGTTCAATCGAAGTATTACAACAAGAAATTATTTTCATAGGTAAAAAAATAACAACATAAAGATAGCTTTTAGACAACAGATGAGCTTTAAGCACTATCTTAATTATTAAATACGACATTATTCTAACCAAGGTTTTGCAGATATGTAGAGCCTTGGTTTTTATGTTATGTCATATTGTTAATGACACAAGTATCATGATAATTAAAAAAATGCTGATTATATGACAATACCATTTTACTAACAATATGACCGAGTCCATTGTATTCACATGAAAAATAAAATAAAATATGAATATACGGAAAAAATTTATACATTTAGTTATAATTCTGTTAGACTTAAAAGAGTAATGATAAAGACGAACATTTCATTGTTAAATCATGTTATTGTTCTGTTTTATGATAAGTTTTGATTATACATACGATAGGAGTTAAAAAAATGATAGAACGTTATTCTAGAGAAGAAATGTCAAATATTTGGACAGACCAAAATCGCTATGAAGCGTGGTTAGAAGTTGAAATTTTAGCTTGTGAAGCATGGAGCGAATTGGGTTATATACCACGAGAAGATGTACAAAAAATTCGTGACAATGCACAAGTAGATGTCGAACGTGCACAAGAAATAGAGTTAGAAACACGTCACGATGTAGTGGCATTTACTAGACAAGTTTCAGAAACTTTAGGCGACGAGCGTAAATGGGTACATTATGGTTTAACTTCTACAGATGTTGTTGATACAGCATTGAGTTTTGTAATCAAACAAGCAAATGACATTATTGAAAAAGATTTAGAACGTTTTATAGAAGTACTAGCGAATAAAGCTAAGAAATATAAATATACATTAATGATGGGACGTACGCACGGTGTTCATGCAGAACCAACTACTTTTGGTGTGAAAATGGCGCTATGGTATACAGAAATGCAACGTAATTTACAACGTTTTAAGGCTGTTCGTGAAGAAATTGAAGTAGGTAAAATGAGTGGCGCTGTTGGTACGTTTGCGAATATTCCACCTGAAATTGAAACATATGTGTGTAAACATTTAGGTATTGGTGCTGCACCTGTATCAACACAAACTTTGCAACGTGATCGTCATGCGTATTATATTGCGACGTTAGCACTTATTGCCACATCATTAGAAAAATTTGCTGTTGAAATTCGTAATTTACAAAAAACAGAAACAAGAGAAGTTGAAGAAGCATTTGCTAAAGGGCAAAAAGGGTCTTCAGCAATGCCTCATAAACGTAATCCGATAGGTTCTGAGAATATCACAGGTATCTCAAGAGTCATTCGTGGTTATATTACAACAGCATACGAAAATGTTCCATTATGGCATGAACGTGATATTTCACATTCATCAGCTGAAAGAATTATGTTACCAGATGTCACGATTGCTTTAGACTATGCATTAAATAGATTTACCAATATTGTAGATCGCTTAACAGTCTTTGAAGATAATATGCGTCAAAATATCGATAAAACATTTGGCTTGATTTTCTCTCAACGTGTCCTATTAGCTTTAATTAATAAAGGAATGGTTAGAGAAGAAGCATATGATAAAGTACAACCGAAAGCGATGGAATCATGGGAAACGAAAACACCTTTCCGTGAGTTAATTGAACAAGATGACTCTATAACTAATGTTTTGACAAAAGAAGAATTAGATGAATGTTTCAATCCAGAACACCATTTAAATCAAGTTGATACTATTTTTGAACGTGCTGGATTAGCATAGTATAATTAAAGTAAATGTAATTTATTAACGACATAACTTCGAATTACTACACTTTAACAAATTAGTACGTTAAAATGGCATAAAGACTAAATAAAGTAGGGGTTGTTTTGATATGCAAATTGAAAAATTACGTGGTCAAGCATTAGATGAATTATTTGATGCGATCTTGACGTTAGAAAACAGAGAAGAATGTTATCAATTTTTCGATGATTTGTGTACTGTTAATGAATTACAATCACTGTCACAAAGATTACAGGTTGCTAAAATGATTAAGCAAGGTTATACGTATGCAACGATTGAACAAGAATCAGGTGCATCTACTGCAACGATTTCAAGAGTTAAACGCTCACTGCAATGGGGCAACGATGCGTATACAATGATATTAGATAGATTAAACATAGACACAAAAGAGTAAGTTAGTAATGATAACTTGAGGTCAAACAAAACGCATTATATACTTATTTATATATTTGGTAATAACTGACTGGATTGTATCATGTTAATAAAATTACGTCTTACAATGATAGAAAGTTTTGCTAAGAAGCGATGTTGATATGATTTTTTAGAAAAGTCATTTTTATACCACGCTCAATTTAAAATATTACAATAAACCTGAGACGAAAATGGTCTCAGGTTTATTCATTTTTGGTTCTAAAAATTTTAAATAAATGACTTGAAAATCATGTTAACTCTTTAGAACTGTACAAGTAAAAATGCTATAATCAAAGATATGTTAAATAAAGGAGTTTCGGACAATGTATGACATCAGCAAGTGGCGCCATGTTTTTAAATTAGACCCAGCAAAATGGATTTCAGATGATGATCTAGATGCAATTTGTATGTCACAAACAGATGCAATCATGATCGGTGGTACTGATGATGTAACTGAAGATAATGTCATCCATTTAATGAGTAGAGTAAGAAGGTATCCCTTACCACTTGTACTAGAGATTTCTAATTTAGAAAGTGTCATGCCAGGTTTTGACTTTTACTTTGTACCATCTGTATTAAATAGTACAGACGTTACATACCATAATGGCTTATTACATCAAGCTTTGAAGGAATATGGTCATAGTATAGATTTCGAAGAAGTTATGTTTGAAGGCTACGTTGTCTTAAATCCAGATAGTAAAGTAGCACAACTAACTAAAGCAACGACAGCTTTATCAATTGAAGATTTAGAAGCATATGCACAGATGGTGAACGAATTATATCGTATGCCAATCATGTATTTAGAATATAGTGGAAGTTACGGTGATACTGAACAAGTTAGAGCTGTAGCTAACCAATTATCAACAACACAACTATTTTATGGTGGAGGTATTTCAACGTTACAACAAGCAGAAGAAATGGCTCAAATTGCAGACACTATAGTAGTAGGGAATATTATTTATACAGATATTAAAAAAGCTTTAAAAACAGTAAAAATAAAGGAGTCTAGTAAATGAATGCACTATTAAATCATATGAATACAGAACAGAGTGAGGCTGTTAAAACAACAGAAGGACCGTTATTAATTATGGCGGGGGCTGGTTCAGGTAAGACACGCGTTTTAACACATAGAATTGCGTATTTATTAGACGAAAAAGATGTATCACCATACAATGTTTTAGCTATTACATTTACCAATAAAGCCGCTAAAGAAATGAAAGAACGTGTACAAAAATTAGTAGGTGATGAAGCAGAAGTAATATGGATGTCAACATTCCACTCCATGTGTGTGAGAATTTTACGTCGTGATGCTGATCGTATTGGTATTGAACGCAACTTTACAATTATTGATCCAACTGACCAAAAATCAGTAATCAAAGATGTGTTAAAAAATGAAAATATAGATAGTAAGAAATTTGAACCACGTATGTTTATTGGTGCAATTAGTAACTTAAAAAATGAACTGAAAACGCCGAAAGATGCCCAAAAAGAAGCCAATGACTATCATTCACAAATGGTGGCAACAGTGTATAGTGGTTATCAACGTCAACTACAACGTAATGAAGCGTTAGATTTTGATGATTTAATTATGACAACAATTACTTTATTTGAACGTGTACCTGAAGTATTGGAATATTACCAGAATAAATTTCAATATATTCATGTAGATGAGTATCAAGATACTAACAAAGCACAATATACATTAGTAAAATTATTAGCAAGTAAATTTAAAAATTTATGTGTTGTAGGGGACTCAGACCAATCTATCTATGGCTGGCGTGGTGCCGATATTCAAAACATTTTATCTTTTGAAGAAGATTATCCAGAAGCAAAAACCATTTTTCTAGAACAAAATTATCGTTCCACTAAAACCATTTTAAATGCTGCTAATGAAGTGATTAAACATAATTCAGAACGTAAACCAAAAGGGCTTTGGACTGCTAATACGAATGGTGACAAGATTAATTACTATGAAGCGATGACTGAACGTGATGAAGCAGAATATGTGGTACGTGAGATAATGAAACATCATAGAAATGGTAAACCATACAGTGAAATGGCTATTTTATATAGAACAAACGCACAATCACGTGTACTTGAAGAAACATTTATGAAGTCTAATATTCCTTATACTATGGTTGGTGGTCAAAAGTTCTATGATCGTAAAGAAATTAAAGATTTATTAAGTTATTTACGGATTATAGCAAATAGCAATGATGATATTAGTTTACAACGTATTATCAATGTTCCGAAACGTGGTGTTGGTCCTTCATCAGTTGATAAAATTCAAAACTATGCTGTTCAAAATAATATTAGTATGTTTGATGCATTAGGCGAAGTTGATTTTATTGGCTTATCGAAAAAAGTAACACAAGAATGTCTGAATTTTTATGAATTGATTCAAAATTTAATTAAAGAACAAGAATTTTTAGAAATAAGTGATATTGTAGAAGAAGTTCTGAAAAAATCAGGATATAGAGAGATGCTAGAAAGAGAAAATACACTTGAATCACGCAGTCGTCTAGAAAACTTAGATGAATTTATGTCTGTACCAAAAGATTATGAGGAAAATACACCATTAGAAGAACAATCATTAATAAACTTTTTAACAGATCTATCATTAGTAGCAGATATTGATGAAGCAGATACTGAAAGTGGTGTAACATTAATGACTATGCACTCTGCAAAAGGGTTAGAATACCCAATTGTTTTCATCATGGGCATGGAGGAATCACTATTCCCACATATTAGAGCAATTAAAAGTGATGATGATCATGAAATGGAAGAAGAACGTCGTATTTGTTATGTTGCGATTACTCGTGCAGAAGAGGTATTGTACATTACACATGCAACGACACGTATGTTATTTGGACGTTCACAATCTAATATGCCTTCTCGATTTTTACAAGAAATTCCAGAAGAATTATTAGAAAAACATTCAAGTAGTAAGCGCCAAACAATTCAACCTAAAGCTAAACCAGTGACAAAAAGAGGATTTAGTCAACGTACGACATCTTCTAAGAAACAAGTCACATCATCTGATTGGAAAGTTGGCGATAAAGTCACACATAAAGCATGGGGCGAAGGCATGGTTAGTCATGTCAACGAAAAAAATGGGTCAGTGGAATTAGACATCATTTTCAAATCTCAAGGACCTAAACGTTTACTTGCTCAATTTGCACCAATTGAGAAGAAGGAGGATTAAACAATGGCAGAATTGTCAGCGCGTGTGAATGAATTACACAAATTATTAAATCAATATAGTTATGAATATTACGTTCAAGATAATCCTTCTGTACCTGATAGTGAATACGATAAATTATTACACGAATTAATTGATATTGAAGAACAACATCCACAATATAAAACGCCTGATTCACCAACTGTAAGAGTTGGGGGAGAGGCGCAAGCATCATTTAATAAAGTTAATCATGATACACCTATGTTAAGTTTAGGAAATGCTTTTAATGAAGAAGATTTACGTAAATTTGATCAACGTGTGAGAGAACATATTAATAATGTTGAATATATGTGTGAGCTGAAGATTGATGGATTGGCGGTATCATTAAAATATGATAACGGTTATTTTGTACAAGGCTTAACACGTGGAGATGGTACCACAGGTGAAGATATTACGGAAAATTTAAAAACGATTCATGCCATCCCACTAAAGATCAAACAGCCATTAAATGTTGAAGTTCGAGGCGAAGCATATATGCCGAGACGTTCATTCTTACATTTGAACGAAGAAAAAGAAAAAAATGGCGAACAGTTATTTGCTAATCCGCGAAATGCTGCAGCTGGTTCATTACGACAATTAGATTCAAAATTGACAGCTAAACGTAAGTTAAGTGTTTTTATTTATAGTGTGAATGATTTTACAGACTTTAATGCTAGAACACAAAGTGAAGCATTAGATGAATTAGATAAATTAGGATTTAAAACAAATAAAGAACGTCAACGTGTTAAAGATATTGATGGTGTTCTTGCTTACATTGAAAAATGGACGAAAGATAGAGAATCTCTACCTTATGATATTGATGGTATCGTTATTAAAGTCAATGATTTAGATCAACAAGATGAATTAGGATTCACTCAAAAATCACCTCGCTGGGCAATTGCTTATAAATTTCCTGCGGAGGAAGTTGTATCTAAATTACTTGATATAGAATTAAGTATTGGACGAACAGGTGTAGTAACACCAACAGCAATTTTAGAACCAGTTAAAGTAGCTGGGACAACAGTCTCTAGAGCATCACTCCATAATGAAGATTTGATACATGAGAGAGATATCCGAATTGGTGATAGTGTCATCGTTAAAAAAGCAGGTGACATTATTCCAGAAGTTGTCAGAAGTATACCTGATCGTAGACCTGATGATGTCGTAACATATCATATGCCTACACATTGCCCAAGTTGTGGCCATGAATTGGTTAGAATTGAAGGTGAGGTTGCACTGCGTTGTATTAATCCTAAATGTCAGGCACAATTAGTTGAAGGTTTGATACATTTTGTGTCAAGACAAGCTATGAATATAGATGGTTTAGGTGATAAAATAATACATCAATTATATGATAATCATCTTATTAAAGATGTTGCAGATATCTTTTATTTAACACAAGATGACTTATTACCTCTAGAACGAATGGGTCAAAAGAAAGTTGATAATTTGTTAGCAGCTATTGAAAAAGCAAAAGATAATTCATTAGAAAACTTATTATTTGGTTTAGGTATTAGACATCTAGGTGTGAAAGCAAGTCAAGTATTAGCTGAAAAATATGAAACGATGGATAGATTGTTAACTGTTACAGAAGAAGAATTGATAGAGATTCACGATATCGGCGATAAATTAGCACAATCCGTAGTCACATATTTAGAAAATGATGATATCATTGCTTTAATAGAGAAATTAAAACAAAAAGACGTCAATATGACATATAAAGGTATTAAAACTTCTGATATTGAAGGTAGCCCTGAGTTTAGTGGCAAAACGATTGTCTTAACAGGTAAATTACAACAGATGACACGTAATGAAGCATCAAAATGGTTAGTGTCACAAGGTGCTAAAGTAACAAGTAGTGTTACTAAAAATACTGATATTGTTATTGCCGGTGAAGAAGCGGGTTCAAAACTGACTAAAGCACAAAACTTAGGTATTGAAATTTGGACAGAGCAACAATTTGCTGATAAGCAAAATGAATTAAATAGTTAGAGGGGTATGTTGATGAAGCGTACATTGATATTATTAATGTCAGCGATCTTTATATTATCAGCTTGTGGTAATGGTAAGGATGATCATTCTGAAAAAGATCATAGTAAAAATAATAGCAATTCAAATCAGACAAAACAAATTGCTACAGATAAAAATGTACAAGGAGATAATTATCGTACATTATTACCTTTTAAAGAAAGCCAAGCTAGAGGTTTATTACAGGATAATATGGCTAATAGTTATAACGGTGCAGACTTTGAAGATGGTTTATTAGATTTAAGTAAGGAAGTTTTTCCAACTGATAGCTATTTATATCAAGATGGACAGTTCTTAGATAAAAAAACAATCAATGCCTACTTAGAGCCTAAATATACTAAGAGCGAGATTGATAAAATGTCTAGTAAAGATAAGAAGGATAAAAAAGCAAATGAAAATTTAGGTCTAAATCCATCACATGAAGGTGAAACAGATCCTGAAAAAATTGCTAATAACTCACCTGCTTACTTATCTAATATTTTAGAACAAGATTTTTATAGTAGTCGTGATACAAAAGGTAAAACTATAAAAGGTATGACGATTGGTTTAGCTATGAATAGTGTCTATTATTATCATAAAGATAAAGACGGCCCTACTTATAGTAAAAAATTAGATGACAGTGAAATCAAACAACAAGGTAAAGAAATGGCAAGTGAAATGTTATCAAGACTACGTGAAAATGATGATCTAAAAGATATCCCAATTCATTTTGCTATTTATAAGCAATCTAGTGAAGACGCTATCACACCAGGCGAGTTCATCACTCAAGCTACTGCCGATAAAGGTCAGACTAAATTAAATGAGTGGCATAATATTAATGAAAAATCAACATTATTACCGTCGTCTACTGCAGCTGATTACGATGAAAATTTAAATAACAACTTCAAACAGTTTAATGATAATTTACAATCATACTTTACTAATTTCACACAAGCTGTAGGTAAAGTTAAATTTGTTGATAAAAAGCCTAAACAATTAACTATTGATTTACCAATCGATTATTATGGTCAAGCTGAAACAATTGGTATTACACAATATGTAACCGAACAAGCAGATAAATATTTTGATAAAATCGATAATTATGAAATAAGAATTAAAGATGGCAATCAACCAAGAGCATTGATTAGTAAAACTAAAAATGATAAAGAGCCACAAGTTCATATTTATAGTAATTAAATTTTAAGCACTTTCGTACAATTCAAGAATCTTGAATTGAGACGAAAGTGTTTTTCAATATTTAAAACATAAAAGAAATATTTGCAAAATAGTTTACCTGGGTATACAATAAATGACATAAAAACTAAAAAAGGTAGAGTTTATATGGAAAAAGTAACACTTGAAAAATATAATAAATTGCATCTTCAATTTATTGAACTTAGTAAGAAAATTAATGAAGTTATAGAAGAACAAGCCATTGATATTTCTAGGGAACAATTGGGTGTATTTAAATTGTTATTGGAAAATAAAAATATGTCACTTAAAGAAATAGCTTTTAGACAAGGTGTGCATAAAACAGCTGTAACCAAACGAATAAAAAAGATGGAAGAGAAAGGATACGTCAAAAAAATAAAGTCACAAGATAAAAGAGAAAAATTAATTGCTTTGACTAATCAAGGTCATAAATTTTATCAACATAGACAAGAATTATTATATAAAGGTTTAGAAAAGAAACTTAATTTAAATAAAGAAAATTTAGACATCATAATTAATAAGGTGAATGACATACAGTCGATATTAAAACCAGGAGATGAAATAAATGACTAAAGATATTAAAATACACATTTTGCATACGGGTAAAGTAATAGTAGATGAAGCTTTACCGTTTAATTATAAAAATAATCCTCCGTTAGCTTGGACGGGATTATTTAGATCAAAAAAACATCAAATTAAAATACCCGTTTCAGTTTATTTAATTGAACATCCAAAAGGAATAATATTAATTGATACTGGGTGGCATACAGATAATAGAAAACATCAGTTAAGAAATTTATCATTCCAATATCCAATAAATAAAGCGGAATTACCTGAAAATCAAGCTGTAAATGAGCAATTATTGAAATTAGGTTACCGATCAAGTGACATAGATTATGTTTTAATGAGTCATATGCATTGTGATCATGCTGATGGTTTAAGATTAGTTAATGATGCACAAAATATATTGCTCAGTGAAGAAGAGTATCAAGCAATATTAAAAGATAAAATACATTATTTACCTCATGAATGGAAAGATATAAATCTAAATACATTTAAATTTGAAGACACAGGCATTGGTCCAAAAAACAAATCATTTGATCTATTTGGAGATGGTACCATTACAATGGTTTGGGTTCCAGGGCATAGTAAAGGTTTAGCAGCTACAATAATAAAAAATAAAAATAGTAATCGTTTTGTATTATTAGCTTCTGATACAGGTTATGCATCTAAATCATGGGAAGAGAATATACTACCAGGTGTGTTGGTAAATAAAAAAGATGCACAAGATTCATTGGAGTAGATAAAACAAATGGCAAATAGTGAAAATTGTATCGAAGCAATTGCTAATCATGATGCCAATATTAAGCCACACGTTATAGCATTGTAATCCGTTTTGTATATGTGAAAATAAAAAAGGTGTTTTTTGTCTGTTGTGTTGTCAATTTAAGTGCAACAGTTCGTCGCATAAAATTTCATAAGGTGAATTCCAATTTAAACACTTTCTTGGTCGATGATTAATAGCACC